>NZ_JBEZGQ010000096.1:0-15378 GCF_040650095.1 Actinoplanes sp. NPDC048791
CAGACGATCTCCACGATCACCGACAAGGTCCTCGACGCGATGGCCGAGTGGCAGAACCGGCCCCTCGATCCGGTCTACCCGGTGATCTTCCTCGACGCGGTCCACGTCAAGATCCGCGACGGCAAGGTCGCCAACCGGCCCGTCTACGTCGCTCTGGCGGTCACCGTCGAGGGCACCCGAGACATCCTCGGACTCTGGGCCGGCGACGGCGGCGAAGGCGCCAAGTTCTGGCTCAGCGTGCTGACCGAGCTGAAGAACCGCGGCGTCGAAGACGCCTGCATGGTCGTCTGCGACGGTCTCAAAGGCCTACCCGACGCGATCGGGCAGACCTGGCCCCTGGCCGTGGTCCAGACGTGTGTGATCCATCTGCTGCGCAACTCGTTCCGCTACGCCGGCCGGCAGCACTACGACGCGATCGCCAAAGCATTGCGGCCGGTCTACACCGCACCGACCGAAGCCGCGGCCAAAGCCCGCTTCGACGAGTTCACGCAGGCCTGGGGTGACAAGTATCCGGCGATCATCCGGCTCTGGAACAACGCCTGGGCCGAGTTCGTGCCCTTCCTCGGCTTCGACGTCGAGATCCGCAAGATCGTCTGCTCGACGAATGCGATCGAGAGCGTCAACGCCCGGATCCGCCGAGCCGTCCGGGCCCGCGGGCACTTCCCGAATGAGACCGCCGCGCTGAAATGTGTCTACCTTGCGATCATGAGTCTCGACCCGACCGGCACCGGCCGCCGCCGATGGGCGATCCGCTGGAAACCCGCCCTGAACGCCTTCGAGATGACCTTCGAAGGCCGCCTCACGGCGGCCCGCAAGTAACCCTTAACACCCGCAGTTACACCGTTCGTTTGACAGTCCCAGGCACGTCTGGGAGTGCAAGCTAAGCGCGTCTGGGCGTGGGTTACGAGACGAGACGAGGCGGGCTGAGGTGCGGCACGAGGCGCGTCTGAGGATGCGTTGCGGACGAAACGGGGCCGGGGTTACGGGTCGAAACAAGGCGGGCCGGGTTACGGGACGAGGCGCGCCTGGACGCGGGCAGCGCCCAGAGGCAAAGCCGAGGCGGGTTACGGGACGAGACAAGGCGGGCCGGGTTACGGGACGAGGCGCGCCTCGAAGCGGGCAGCGCCCCGAGGCAAAGCCGAGGCGGGTTACGGGACGAGACAAGGCGGGGCGGATTGCGGGACGCGGCGCGCCTGCAAGTGGGCAGCGCCTCGAAGACAAAGCCGGAATGGATTACGGGACAAGGTGAGGCCGGGCGGGTTACGAGACGAGGCACGCCCGGAAGTAGGCAGCGCCTCGAAGACGAAGCCAGAATGCGTTACGGGACAAGGTGAGGCCGGGCCGGTTACGAGACGAGGCACGCCTGGAAGCGGACAGCGCCTCGAAGACAAAGCCGGAATGGATTGCGGGACGAGGCGCGCCCGAGGGTGCGTTGCGCGTCGAAATGAGGTCGGGGTAGGCCCCACACTCCCGCACCGCAACCGGCGAGGTGCGTACGCAAGACCCACCACCAAGGCCGGCCAGCCCGACAAAATCCCCCGCAAGAACCACAGCGCGGCAGCCAGACCCATCACCGCAAGGGGATCACCCAAGGAAGCGCTGCAACCAGCGGCGAGCAACCAAAATCCCGGCCGGAACAGGAAACCATGCAAGGTTGGGGGCCGGGGTGACCAAGAACGGCATAAATGCTCCTCAAGCCGATCTTGGTTACCCCGGCCCCCAACCGTCCAACAGCAAGAAAAGCACAAAGATTCACCGAAGACGATCCCGAATCTCCCCCTTGAGAATCTTCCCAACCCGAGACCGAGGAAGCTCAGCCCAAACCTCAATCTGCTTAGGAGCCTTGACACCACCCAGCCGCTCCCTGACAAAAGCCATGACATCCGCCAGGTCGACCGAAAACCCCGGGGCGGGCTGCACGACCGCGGTAACCCGCTCACCCCACTTGTCATCCGGCAACCCGATAACCGCGGCCTCGTACACCGCCGGATGGTGCATCAGAGCCTGCTCCACCTCGGCCGAGTAAACGTTGTACCCACCCGTGATGATCATGTCCTTGGCCCGGTCCACGATGAACAGGTAGTTGTCCGAGTCGAGGTAGCCGATGTCCCCGGTGTGGTGCCAGCCGTACGCGCCGGCCTCAGCGGTCGCCGCCGGGTTCTTGTAGTAGCCGCGCATCACCAGCGAACCCCGGACCACGATCTCGCCGCGTTCCCCGGGCGGTAACAGAGCGCCCGTACCGTCCATGATGGCCACCGTGACCAGCGGCGACGGGTGCCCGGCCGACCCGAGCCGGTCCACCGCCAGGCCACCGCCCGGATGCAGATGCTCCGCCGGGGCCATCGTCGAGATCATCATCGGGGCTTCGGACTGGCCGAAGAGCTGGCCCATGACCGGCCCGAACACCTCGATCGCCTCGGTCAGCCGGGCCGTCGACATCGGCGCGGCCCCGTACCAGAAGCATTGCAGGCTTCTCAGATCTGTCGTGCGCACGTCGGGGTGGGCCAGGGCCAGGTAGATCACCGTCGGGGGCAGGAACGTGTGGGTCACCCGTCGCGCCTCGATCAGGTTCAGGAATTCGCCGACGTCGGGGCGGGCCATGATGACGATGCGGCCGCCCAGGGCCATGATCGGGAAGCAGAGCACCCCGGCCGCGTGGGTCAGCGGGGCCAGGGCCAGGTACGTCGGGCGGCCGCTGAACGGGTAGCTCATCAGCGTGATCGCCGACATCGCCTCGAGGTTGCGGTCGGTGAGCATGACGCCCTTGGGCGTGCCGGTTGTTCCCCCGGTGCCGACCAGCATCACTGTGTCGGCGTTCGAGGGCGAGGGGAGAGCAGAGACCGGGGGAGCGGCGGCCCATTCGGCGAAGGTCGCCCCGAGCGGCGTGGGGCCGTCGAGGCAGACGTAGACGCGGATCTTCGGCAGCAGCGGCGCGATCTTCTCGACCAGCGGGGCGTACGCGGCCTGGAAGATCAGGCAGGTGCAGTCGAAGAGGTCGAGCAACGCCCGGTTCTCCGCGGCCTCGTTGCGCGGGTTGACCGGGCACCACACCGCCCCCAGGCGCGAGATGCCGAAGACCGCCGAGAACGCCACCGGGTCGTTGCCGGACAGGATCGCCACGGACTCGCCGGCGCGCACCCCGCGGCGGTGCAGGGCGCCGGCGACCCGGTGGCTCAGTTGCTGGACCTCGGCGTACGTCATCGTCTCGGTCCCGGCGAGCAGGCACGGCTCGCCGGGGCCGAGCGAGGCCCCCTTGTCCAGGTAGTCGACGAGAGCCATCGCGGGGCTCAGCGGGCGACGGTGACGACGGGTTCGAGGACCAGTCCGAACGTGCGCAGGACGCCGAGCAGCTCGCGGTGCCCGAACGCCTGGCAGGCCGAGGCCAGGCCGGTCCGCCGGGGCGCCTGCTGGACCAGTGACTGCGCGGCCCAGGCCTGCAGCAGGCCGGTCTGCTTGTAGTTGGAGTTGCCGTGGATGACGCAGTGCGCGCGGCCCAGCGGGCCGGAGGCGTACACGG
Source organism: Actinoplanes sp. NPDC048791 (assembly GCF_040650095.1). Classification (NCBI taxonomy): domain Bacteria; kingdom Bacillati; phylum Actinomycetota; class Actinomycetes; order Micromonosporales; family Micromonosporaceae; genus Actinoplanes; species Actinoplanes sp. NPDC048791. The sequence goes on from NZ_JBEZGQ010000096.1 coordinate 3,518, forward strand.
AGTCGACCGAGGTGTTGAGGCGGGGGTTCTCCCTCGGCGGCATGCCGGTCTGCCACTGCTCGGCGATCGCGGCGAGGGCGGGCCCCTGCTGCTCGGCCGGCAGGGTCTTGATCTCGGCCTGCACCATCATGGTGGTGGCCGCGACCGCCTCCATGACGTCGCGGTTCATGACGCCGCCGATCGCCCGGCAGGTGGCGACGCGCGGGTCGTCGGCGAACCAGACCGGGTGGCACATGCCGCCCCAGGGCAGGGCCAGGGAGGTGGCGTGCCGGCCGGGCACGGTGACCTCGAAGCGGGCTGTCGGGTCCCACTGCACGTACTTGTTCTCGGCCAGGTGGAACCAGTCGGCGGCCAGGATCGCGAAGATGGTCTGCGTCGAGGCGATGGTGGGCGCGCCCTCCCACAGCACCAGGATGTCGAGGGTGTCCATGCCGGGATGCTCGAGGCACAGGTTCGCCGCGATCTCGCCGGTCGTGTACATCTGCGCGACCCCGGGGGAGATCAGCAGGCCCGCGTCGGCGTACGGCCGGCCCCACTTCTCCTTCGCGTGCAGCAGCCAGTCCTGCTCGCCGGTGGTGTCCAGGTAGTGGCAGCCCGCAGCCAGCGCCGCCTCGGCCACCGGGTCGCCGAGCGTGATGAACGGGCCGACGGTGTTGCACACGACACTCGCGCCGCGGAACAGCTCGGTCAGGGCACCGACCTCGTGCTCGACCTCCGCCACCTCGTAGTCGGCGGTCTCGATGCCGGGGACCCGGTCCAGGACCTCGCGGAGCCGGTCCTTGTCGCGTCCGGCGGCGATGAAGGGCAGGTTGAGCTCGCGCAGGTACTCACAGATGAGCCGTCCGGTGTAGCCGGAGGCGCCGTAGACCACGACGGGGCGCATGTCACATCCCCATTCCGCCGTCGACGGGCACGCCGGCGCCGGTGATGAACCGGGCCGCGTCGGAGGCGAGGAAGACCACCACGTCGCCCATCTCGCCGGCCTCGCCGAGCCGGCCCATCGGGGTCTGGTCGACGACCGCGGCGATCGCGTGGTCGGTGCTGGCGAACAGTCCGATCGCGGTCACGTCGACGGCCAGTTTCACCCCCATCTCGGTCGGGACCAGACCGGGATAGATGCAGTTCACCCGTACGCCGTAACCGAGCTTGCCGGACTCCATGGCCGCGACCCGGGTCAGCCGGTCGACGGCCGACTTGGACGCCGAGTAGCCGGCGATGCCGGGGAAGGCGATGGTCGCCGCGACCGACGAGATGTTGACGATCGAGCCGCCCCGGCCGGCCGTCCCGCCGGGCCGCATGCTGCGGAAGGCGTGCTTGATGCCCAGGGCCGTGCCGACGACGTTGACCTCGAGCATCCGGGACAGCTCGGCCGGGTCGAGGTCGGCCAGCAGTGCGGTGACCTCCACGCCGGCGTTGTTGACCAGGATGTCGAAGCCGCCCAGCCCGGCCACCGTGGTGGCGGTCGCCGCCTCCCAGGACGCCTCGTCGGTGATGTCCAGCCGGGTGAAGGCCGCGGTCGCGCCGGTCTTGGCGATCAGCTCGGCGGTCTCGCGGCCGAGGTCCTCCAGGACGTCGCCGATCATGACCGCCGCGCCGGCCTCGGCCAGGGACTGGGCGATGGCCGCCCCGAATCCCCGGGCGCCGCCGGTCACGAGCGCCCGCTTACCGCTCAGATCGATTGAGGTCATGCCTGCCTCCGCTTGTGGTCACGTCGCTGTGCACCGCGGCTCGTGATGCAGGTCACAACGTACGAAAAAAACTGGACGGGTGTCAAGAAAACCTTGGACACCTGTCCAGGAATGAGGAGTCGGCGTATCGTCCCCGGTCAACGGGTCGCGCGCCGGGCCGCGGCCAGGGAGGATGAGCGGGTGACCAACGCGCTGAACACGGACCGGCCGGCCGGGACGGCGACCCCGTCCGGGCCACCGAACGCGGACCGGGTCTCCCGGCGCCAGGTCGACAAGTTCGCCCAGCGTCGCGACCAGCTGGCCGCGGCGGCGCTGCAGACGCTGGCCGAGCTGGGCTACGCGCGCACCAGCCTGCGCGAGATCGCCCAGAACACGGACTTCTCACACGGCGTGCTGCACTACTACTTCGCCGACAAGGTGGATCTGATCATCCACTGCGTCAAGCACTACAAGGCGATCTGCGTGCAGCGCTACGACGAGATCCTGGCCGCCTCGGCCACCGCCGACGACCTGGCCGCGGGCTTCGCCGCCGGGCTGGCGGTCACGGCCGGCGAGGACGCGACCCTGCACCGGCTCTGGTACGACATGCGCTCGCAGTCGCTGTTCGAGCCGGCGTTCCGCGCCGACGTGCTGGAGATCGACGACAGCCTGCAGCGGATGATCTGGCGGGTGGTGAGCCGCTACGCCGAGCTCAGCGAGCAGGTGCCCACGGTCGTGCCGGCGACGGCGTACGCGATGTTCGACGGCCTGTTCCAGCACGCGCTGCTGCGCCACCTGGCCGGCGCCCCGGACGCCCTGGACACCTTGCGGGCCGAGGCGCTGACGCTGCTGCCCCGCCTGACCCGGGACTGAGCGCACACTCCACCGCCCGGCGATGTGTGAGTCGTGGCCATGTCACAGGTCCGTCATGCGGCCGTAACGTCGGCGACATCGATCACCATCGAAGAGTGGAGGCTCTGATGGGTTCGCTTCGCCGACTCCGCCGCTGTCTGGTCATCGTCCTGCTCGTTGCCGTGGCGGGGCTGGCCGCCCCCGCACCGGCCCTGGGCGCCGGCCTGGAACCGGTCACCTCGTTCGGCTCCAACCCCGGCAACCTGGCCATGTACGTCTACCGGCCCGACGCCCTGCCGGCCGGTTCCCCCGCGGTCGTCCTGCTGCACGGCTGCACCCAGAACGCCGCCGGATACTTCGCCAACTCCGGCTGGCGCAAGTTCGCCGACCAGGCCAAGTTCGCGCTGGTGCTGCCCGAGCAGCGCACCGCCAACAACTCCAGCTCCTGCTTCAACTGGTTCGCCGCCGGCGACACCGCCCGCGACCGGGGCGAGGCTCTGTCCGTACGGCAGATGGTCGACCGGGCCGTGACCGCCTACGGCCTGGACCGGGCGCGGGTCTTCGTCTCCGGGCTGTCCGCGGGCGGGGCGATGAGCGCCGTCATGCTCGCGACCTATCCCGACGTGTTCGCCGCCGGTTCGGTGGTCGCCGGGCTGCCGTACCGGTGTGCCACCTCGCTGAGTCAGGCGAGCGGGTGCCAGTACACGCCGCCCGACCGGACGCCCGCGCAGTGGGGTGATCTCGTACGCGGGGCCTATCCCGGTTACACCGGGCCACGGCCGCGAGTGGCGATCTGGCAGGGACAGGCCGACTACACCGTGGTGCCCGCCAACGGCGTGGAGCTGCGTGACCAGTTCACCAACGTGCTGGGCGTGCCGGTGCAGCCCACCTCGACCAGCTCGCTGCCGCCCGGCACGACGCTGGAGGTGTACGGCGCCGACCAGGTCCGGCTGTACCGGGTGGCCGGCATGGGCCACGGCACTCCGGTCGATCCCGGGCCGGCGGCCGAGCAATGTGGCACGGCCGCCGCGTACTTCCTGGACACCATCTGTTCGGCGTACCGGGACGCGGTGTTCTTCGGCCTCGCCGCCGGCGGGGGCGGGCCCGGCCAGCCCGAGCCGCCGGTCCCGGCCTGCGTGACCGCGACCAACTACGCGCACGTGCAGGCCGGCCGGGCCTACGTCAGCGGCGGGTACGCCTACGCGCAGGGCTCGGGCCAGCGGATGGGCCTCTACAACGTCTTCACCTCGACCCAGCTGTGCGAGCAGCGCCCGGGTCACTGGGTGATCGGCTGATCGACCAGCAGGTGCGCGTCCGTGGCGGCGCGCACCTGCGGCAGCGTGACCCCGGGGGCCAGCTCGCGCAGCGCGAAGCCCGCCGGGGTCACGTCGAGCACCGCCAGATCGGTGATGACGCGGTGCACGACGCCGCGGCCGGTGAGCGGCAGCGTGCAGCGTTCGACGAGCTTGGCGGCGCCGTCGCGGCTGCGGTGCTCCATCAGCACGATGATCCGGCCCGCCCCGTGCACCAGGTCCATCGCCCCGCCCATGCCCTTGACCAGCTTGCCGGGCACCGTCCAGTTGGCCAGGTCGCCGCCGGCCGAGACCTGCATGCCGCCCAGGATCGCCACGTCCAGGTGCCCGCCGCGGATCATCGCGAACGACAGCGCCGAGTCGAAGTACGCGGCCCCGGGGAGCACGGTGACCGTCTCCTTGCCCGCGTTGATCAGGTCGGGGTCCTCCTGCCCGGCGTACGGGTAGGGCCCGGTGCCCAGGATGCCGTTCTCGGAGTGCAGCACCACGTGCACGCCGTCGGGTACGTGCGCCGGCACCAGGGTGGGCAGTCCGATGCCGAGGTTCACGTACTGGCCGTCGGTCAGCTCCCGGGCCGCGCGCCCGGCCATCTCGTCCCGCGTCCAGGCCATCACCGGCCTCCCGCGCGAGTCGTCCGGCGCTCGATCAGCTTGTCGCCGGGATCGCGGACCGCGACGACCCGTTGCACGAAGATTCCCGGCAGGTCGACCCGGCCCGGATCCAGCTCGCCCGGCTCGGCCAGCCGCTCCACCTCGGCCACCGTGATCCGCCCGGCCATGGCGCACAGCGGGTTGAAGTTGCGGGCCGCCGCGTGGAAGACCAGGTTGCCGTGGCGGTCGCCCACGGCCGCCCGGACCAGCGCGAAGTCGCAGGCGATGGCTTCCTCCAGCAGGTACGGGCGCCCGCCGAACTCGCGCACCTCCCGCGGGGGAGAGGCCAGGGCCACGGAACCGTCAGCGCGGTAGCGCCAGGGCAGGCCGCCGTCGGCGAGCGCACGGGCGGCACTGGTGACTGTCTTGTCCACGATTCCTCCTCGCGAGGCACCGTAAGCGCGCGAGTGATCTCCAGCTATGTGCGGCGGAACCACAAATCGGCGGCGCTGTCTGTGCCTGCCCCGGAACGGCTGGTGACGCCGCATGGCGGAAGTCACCAGCGAACGGCGGTCGATTGTGTGCAGAGCCCACATAGCTGGCCGTGAATCCGGCCCATAGTGTCTTGCGTCACAGGGCACCGCCGATCCGCGGTCGTCGCCCCCACTCAGAGGAGGTCAGGATGCCCCCGCCGATCCTCCAGGCCCGCGGGCTCGGCAAGCAGTTCCGCGGGTTCCGGGCCGTCGACGGTGTCGACCTCGACATCGCCCCGGACAGCGTGCACGCCCTCGTCGGCCCCAACGGCGCCGGCAAGTCCACGTTGTTCAACCTGCTCACCGGCTTCCTGCGGCCCAGTGCCGGCCGGATCACCCTGGACGGCGCCGACGTCACCGGGCTGCCGCCCGAGCGGGTGGCCCGCCTCGGGGTGGCCCGCTCGTTCCAGATCACCACCCTGTTCCCGCAGGTGACCGCCCGCGAGCACGTGGAGCTGGCGCTGCAGGCCCGCACCGGGCTGGGCTGGCGGTTCTGGCGCTCGGAACGGCAGCTCGGCCGGTTCCGGGACAGGGCCCTGGAACTGCTCGACGACGTCGGTCTCACGGACGCCGCCGAGGTGCCCGCCGCCGCACTGGCGTACGGGCGCAAGCGGGCCCTGGAGCTGGCCGTCGCGCTGGCGCTGGACCCGCGGGTGCTGCTGCTCGACGAGCCCACCGCGGGCATGGGCGCCGAGGACATCGACCGCACCATTGCGCTGATCCGCCGGGTCCGCCCGGGCCGCACCGTCGTCCTGGTCGAGCACAACATGAGCGTGGTCCGGAACCTGGCCGACCGGGTCACCGTGCTGCAACGCGGCACCGTGCTGGTCGAGGGCGGCTACGCCGAGGTCCGCGCCGACCCCCGCGTCATCACCGCCTACCTGGGAGAGTCGCATGCTGACCGTTGAGGGCCTCGACGCCTGGTACGGCGAGGCGCAGGTGCTGCGCGACGTGAACCTGGTCGTCGCCGAGGGCGAGATCGTGACGCTGGTCGGGCGCAACGGCGCCGGCAAGACCACTCTGCTGCGCTGCGTCATGGGCCTGCACCCGCAGTGCACCGGACGCATCAGCCTGAACGGCGACGCCGCCTTCGGCACCCGGCCCGCGCACCGGCGGGCCCGGGCCGGCATCGGCTACGTGCCGGACGACCGCGGGATCTTCGCGACCCTCACTGTCGAGGAGAACCTGCTGCTGCCCCCGGTCGTCGGCCCCGACCCGTGGTCGCTGAGCCGGATCTACGAGACGTTCCCGGTGCTGCGCGAGCGCCGCCGCTTCGCCGGCACCCAGCTCTCCGGCGGCGAGCAGCAGATGCTCGCGCTGGCCCGGGTGCTGCGCAGCGGCGCCCGGATGCTGCTTTGCGACGAGCCCACCGAGGGCCTGTCGCCGCTGCTGGTGCAGCAGATCGGCGACATTCTGCGCGAGATCAAGGCGGCCGGCGTCACCGTGCTGCTCATCGAGCAGAACCTGCACTTCGCGACCACCGTGGCCGACCGCCACCACCTGCTGGCCGAGGGCCGGGTGGTCGAGACCCTCGACAACGGCGCGGTCCGCGAGCGCGAACACGAACTTCTCGCCTACCTCGGCATCTAAGGAGACCCCCCATGAGAACGATCCGGGCGCTGGCCGCCGTCCTCGCCACCGGCACGCTGCTCGTCGCCGGCTGCGGTCGCGGCGGCCCGAGCGGTGGCAGCGACGACAAGGTCAGTGGCGGCAAGATCGTGCTGGCCGTCCTCAACGACCAGTCCGGCGTCTATGCCGACCTCTCCGGCCGCAACAGCGTCGAGGCGGTCCGGATGGCCGTCGCCGACTTCCAGGCCAAGTACGGCGACCAGGCGCTGACCAAGGACATCGAGGTCGTCACCGCGGACCACCAGAACAAGCCGGACATCGCCAACTCCAAGGCCCAGGAGCTCTACGACCGGCAGCAGGCCGACGTCATCCTCGACGTGCCCACCTCGTCGGCGGCGCTCGCGGTGGCCAACGTGGCCAAGGCCAAGAAGAAGCTCTATTTCAACGTCGGCGCCGCCACCACCGAGCTGACCGGTAAGCAGTGCAACAAGTACACCTTCCACTACGCGTACGACACGTTCATGCTCGCCAACGGCACCGGCTCGGCGGTGACCAAGGAGGGCGGCAAGAACTGGTACATCGTGTACCCGGACTACGCCTTCGGGCAGGACATGGAGAAGTCGTTCTCCGCCGCGATCACCGCGGCCGGGGGCAAGGTGCTGACCAAGGACCCGACGCCGTTCCCCAACGACAACTTCTCCACCTTCCTGCTCAAGGCGCCCGGGATGAGTCCCAGGCCGGACGTGCTGGGCACCATGCAGGCCGGCGGCGACCTGGTCAACCTGGTCAAGCAGTACAACGAGTTCAAGCTGCGGGAGAAGGGCATCAAGCTGTCGGTCGGCCTGATGTTCATCACCGACATCCACTCGCTGGGCCCGGACGCGTTCGCCGGCACCACCTTCACCGACGCCTGGTACTGGAACTTCGACGACCGCAACCGGCAGTGGGCCGACAAGTTCACCGCGAAGACCCAGACCCGGCCGTCGTTCGCGCACGCCGCCAACTACTCGGCCGCCCTGCAATACCTGGAGGCGGTGCAGCGCGCCGGGACCGACGCGTCCGACGCCGTCGTGGGCAAGCTCGAGGGCTACCAGTACGACGACGTGTTCGCTCGCAACGCCACTGTCCGCGCCGAGGACCACCGGGTCATCCACGACGTCTACCTGGCCGAGGTGAAGCCGAAGAGCGAGGTCAAAACCGACTGGGACTACGAGAAGATCCTGCGCACCATCCCGGCCGCGGAGGCGTTCCGGCCGGCCGGCGCGGGCGGCTGCACGCTGTGAGCGGCTTCCTCCAGCAGTGCTTCAACGGGCTGGTCAGCGGCGGCTTCTACGCGCTGCTGGCGCTGGGGCTGGCGGTCATCTTCGGGATGCTGGGCGTGGTCAACTTCGCCCACGGCGCGTTCTTCATGCTGGGCGCGTTCGGCGCCTACATCGCGCTGGCCGAGTTCGGCGTGCCGTTCTGGGCGGCGCTGATCCTCGTCCCGGCGGTGCTGTTCCTGCTCGGCGCCCTGCTGGAACGGACCCTCATCCGGCGGCTGGTCCCGTTCGACCCGCTCTACAACTTCCTGCTGACCTTCGGGCTGACCCTGGTCCTGCAGGACGCGGTCAAGCGCGAGTACGGCGTGCAGTCCCAGCCGTATCCGCGCCCCGCGGAGCTGTCCGGCTCGCTGAACCTGGGGCTGTTCGACTACCCGGCGTACCAGGTCTTCGTGCTCGCCGCGGCCGTCCTGCTCTGCGTCGCGGTGTGGCTGATCCTGACCCGGACCCGGGTCGGCATGGTGGTGCGGGCCGCCACCGAGCGCCCGGAGCTGACCCGGGCGCTCGGGGTGAACGTGGGCCGCTGGGTCACCCCGGTCTTCGCCTTCGGGGTGGCCCTGGCCGGCCTGGCCGGCGTGCTGGCGGCGCCGATGCGGGCGGTCAACCCGCTGATGGGCGCCGACCTGATCATCGCGGTCTTCGCCGTGGTGGTGATCGGCGGGCTGGGTTCGGTCTTCGGCTCGGTGCTGGCCGGCTTCGGCATCGGCCTGGTGCAGTCGCTGGGCAACCTCTACGTCCCCGCGCTGTCCCAGACGCTGATCTTCATCATCATGGCCGGGGTGCTGCTGTGGCGTCCCGCCGGGCTGTTCGGCCGCGAGGAGGCCCGCACGTGATCCGGATGTTCCTGCGCCACACCGAGCCGGCCGGCCGCCGCCCGCTGCGCTATGTGCTGCTCGCCGTCGGTCTGCTGGTGGCGCTGGCCCTGCCCTGGCTGATCTATCCGCCGGTGGCCATGGACATCGCCTGCTGGGCGTTGTTCGCCGCGGCCCTGGACCTGCTGCTCGGCTACACCGGCCTGCTCTCCTTCGGCCACGCCGCGTTCTGGGGCACGTCGGCCTACGCCGCGGGTCTGATCGCGATCCACGGCGGACTGCCGTTCCCGGTGGCCGTGCTGGGCGGCGCGGTGCTGGCCGCCGCGCTGGCCGTGCCGATCGGCTACCTGTGCGTGCGCAACAGCGGCATCTACTTCGCGATGGTTACCCTGGCCTTCGCCCAGATGATCTACTTCGTCGCCAACCAGTGGCGCTCGGTCACCGGCGGCGAGAACGGGTTGCAGGGCATCCCGCGCGAACTGCTCGGCCTGGACCTGAGCGACCCGTTCGTCTTCTACTACGCCGGGCTGCCCATCGTGCTGCTGGCGCTGTGGGGACTGTGGCGCATCGTGCACTCGCCGTTCGGGCACGTGCTGGTGGCCATCCGGGACAACCCGGCCCGGGCCCGGGCCATCGGCTACCCGGTGGAGCGGTACAAGCTGCTGGCCTTCGTGCTCTCCGCGGCACTGTCCGGGCTGGCCGGTGGCCTATTCGCGATCAGCCACGGCTTCGCCTCGCTGCAGGAGGTCAACTGGACCACCTCCGGCAAGGCCGTGATGATGGTCGTGCTCGGCGGCATCGGCTCGCTGTGGGGCAGCACCCTGGGAGCCGCGCTGGTCGTCCAGCTGGAGGACTATCTGTCCACCTCCGGCTTCGACGGCATCGGCATCGTCACCGGCACGGTCTTCGTCCTGGTGGTGCTGCTCTTCCGGCAGGGCCTGTGGGGCGGCGCCCGGCAGCTGGCCGCGGCCGCCGACCGGGCCCTGCGCCGCCGGATAAAGCCGCCCGAGCCTGACCCCGCCGAGGCGGTACCCGTCCCGTCCACGACCACCCGCGAAGAGGAATCATGGACACCATCGCCCAGGGGTTGAGCGTCCCGCACGAGGTCCTGGCCGGGCGCACCGCCGTGGTCACCGGCGGGGCCGGCGGCATCGGCCGGGCCTGCGCCGAACGGCTGGCCCGGGCCGGCGCCCGGGTGATCGTGCTGGACCGCGACGGCGACGCGGCCGCCCGGGTCGCCGCGGAGATCGGCGGCAGCGCCGAGACCGTGGACCTGTCCGACCTGGCCGCCGTCGACCGGCTGGACCCGGCCGTCGACATCGTGATCAACAACGCCGGGCTGCAGCACGTCGCGCCGCTGCACGAGTTCCCGACGGAGACCTTCTCACTGATCCTGCGGCTCATGCTGGAGGCGCCCTTCCGGCTGGTCCGCCGCTGCCTGCCGCACATGTACGCGCAGGGCTGGGGCCGCATCGTCAACGTGTCCTCGGTGCACGGGCTGCGCGCCTCGCCGTACAAGGCGGCGTACGTGTCGGCCAAGCACGGGCTGGAGGGCCTGTCCAAGGTGATCGCGCTGGAGGGGGCGCCGCACGGGGTCACCTCCAACTGCGTCAACCCGGCGTACGTGCGCACGCCGCTGGTCGAGGCGCAGATCGCCGCCCAGGCCGCCAGCCACGGCATGAACGAGACCCAGGTCGTCGAGGAGGTCATGCTGGCCCCGGTCGCCCTCAAGCGGCTGGTCGAGCCCGAGGAGGTGGCCGAGCTGGTCGCGTACCTGTGCTCGCCGCCGGCCTCCTTCATCACCGGCGCCTCGATGGTCATGGACGGCGGATGGACAGCGCATTGAGCAGCGTGTTCCTGGAGCTGCTGTTGCGGGAGGCGGCGGCCGTCGAGTTCGAGCGGCCGCTGCTGGAGGCCCGCGCCCAGGGCCGGCCGGCGCGGGAGCTGGCCGAGCTCGACGAGCTGAAGGCGCTCGCCCTGCAGGTCCGGGCCCTGCGGGACCGCCGGCGCCGGCGCGAGGCCGAGCTCAGTGCACGGGTCGACCCCGTCGGCGACCTGGCCACGCTGCGCGAGATCGACGCGGTGCTGGAGGCCATCGTGCGGCGGGCCCGCGAGCTGCTGGACGCCGACGTCGCCTACATGACCCTCAACGACGAGGAGCGCGGCGACACGTACATGCGGGTCACCTACGGCTCGGTGTCGGCCCGCTTCCAGCAGTTGCGGCTGCCGCTCGGGGCCGGGCTCGGCGGCCTGGTCGCACAGACCGCCGCGCCGTACGTCACCGCCGACTACAGCGCCGACGCCCGCTTCCAGCACCTCGACGAGATCGACGGCGGGGTCAGCGAGGAGGGCCTGGTGGCGATCCTCGGGGTGCCGATGCGGCTGGGCACCCGGGTGCTGGGGGTGCTGTTCGCGGCCAACCGCAGCGCGCGTCCGTTCACCCGCCAGGAGGTGACGCTGCTGGGCTCGCTGGCCGCGCACGCCTCGGTGGCCCTGGACAACACCCGCCTGCTCGGTGAGACCCGGGCCGCCCTGGAGGAGCTGGGCGCGGTCAACACGGTCGTCCGGCGGCACAGCGACTCGCTGGAACGCGCGGCCGAGGCGCACGACCGGATGACCGAGGTGATCCTGCGCGGCGGCGACCTGGACGACCTGGCCGGCGTGGTGGCCGAGGTGCTCGGCGGCGAGCTGGCCATCCTGGATGCCGACGGGCACTGCCTGGCCGCGGTCGGGGCCATCGCCGAGGTCGCCTCGCTGGCCGGTACGGCGGTGGCCGGCAACGGGCTCGGCCGGGCCACCCGCCACGGTGAGCACTGGGTGCTGGCGGCCGGCGCCGGCAGCGAGGCCCTGTGCACGCTGGTGCTGCACGCTCCCGGGGCGCTGAGCGAGACCGACACCCGGATCCTGGAACGCGCGGGCGTGGTCACCTCGCTGCTGCTGCTGTTCCGGCGCAGCCTCGCCCAGGCCGAGGGCCGGGTCCGCGGCGAACTCCTCGAGGACCTGCTGAGCCGCGGCGTCGAGGACCCGGTGACGGTCCGGCAGCGGGCCCGGCGGCTGGGCGTCGACCTGGACGCCGCGCACGTACTGGTGGTGCTGACCTGCCCGCCGCGCCAGCGGGAACGCGCCGCCCAGTGGAGCTCCGCGCACGCGGCGGCCTGCGGGGGGCTGGCCGCGCAGCGCGAGGACAACGTGACCCTGCTGGTCGG
>NZ_JBEZGQ010000097.1:0-15329 GCF_040650095.1 Actinoplanes sp. NPDC048791
GGCCGGCCACCGCGTCGGCGCCGAACCGCATGGCCGCGTTCAGGCCGGTCGCGGGTGGGTCCGGCACCGCCCGGGCGCCCAGGGCCGTCACCGCGGCGACCGCGGCCGGGTCGTCGGTGACGACCAGCACGTCGCCCACCGCCGCGCACGCCCAGACCGCGGCGACCGTGTCCCGGACCATCGCGAGGGCCAGCTCCTCGTGCCGGGAATCGGGAACAGCGCCGCGCAGCCGGCTCTTGGCCGCGCTGAGGCTCTTGACGGGGATGACCACCGTCCAGTCCGCTCCTGACACGCCGCCAATCCTGCCACCGTCCCACCGCTGGCCCCCGGCCTGGCTACGACGAGCAGGAGCAGGCATGATTTCGTCCCAGGTGTGGGCGACGGCGGCGCGGGGGCCCGCCGCGGGGAGCAGGGAGGCACCGTGGCGGGGCGCAAGCTCGGATTCTGGCGACGGTTGGCGGTCCTGCTCGTGCTGCCCGCGATGAGCCTCTGGACGAAGCGCACCTGGACCGGCATGGAGAACCTGCCGCCCGGTGGCGGCTTCATCATCACGCCCAACCACATGTCGCAGTTCGACCCGCTGGTGGTCGCGCACTACATCTACGAGTCGGGACGGTGGCCCCGGTTCCTGGCCAAGGCCAGCATCTGGCGGGTCCCGTTCGTCGGCTTCATGCTGCGCAAGACCCAGCAGATCCCGGTCGAACGCGGCAGTGTGGAGGCGGTGAAATCCCTCGACTCGCTCATCGAGGCCCTGCACGAGGGCGGTGTCGTGGTGATCTATCCCGAGGGCACGACCACCCGCGAGCCGGACCTGTGGCCGATGCGGGGCAAGACCGGCGCGGCCCGGCTGGCGCTGGTCACCGGCGCCCCGGTGGTGCCGATGGCGACGTGGGGCGCCCAGGCGGTGCACGACGTGCGGTCCGGCCGGATCCGGGTGGGCCGGCGGGTGCCGGTGCAGGTGACCGTCGGCAAGCCGGTGGACCTGAGCCGCTGGCAGGGCGAGGCGCCCACCCGGGCGGTGCTGGAGCAGATGACCGAGGCGATCCAGCTGGCCACCCGGAACCTGCTGGCCGAGCTGCGCGACGAAGCACCACCCCCGCTCTACGAGGTGTCGCGGCGGGCCTGGCGGCCCGGCGCCGACGACGCGGGCGAGCAGGGCAGGCAGAGCGAGGGGCAGGACGACATGCGGGGCGGTGGAGCATGAGGCGAGCGGCGGTGCTGGGCGCGGGCGCCTGGGGTACGGCGTTCGCGAAGATCCTCGCCGAGGCGGGGTCGGAGGTGACCATGTGGGCCCGCCGCGAGTCGGTGGCCGCGGCCATCCGGGCGGACCGGGTCAACGAGTCCTCCCTGCCCGGCGTCAAGCTGCCCGAGCGGGTCACCGCCACCAGCGACCTCGCCGCCGCACTCTCCGGTGCCGGCCTGGTCTTCCTGGCGGTCCCGTCCCAGACGCTGCGCGGCAACCTCGCCGACTGGGCCGGTCACCTGCCGGCCGACTCGACGCTGGTCTCGCTGATGAAGGGCATCGAGCTCGGCACGACCAAGCGGATGAGCCAGGTCATCGTCGAGACCGCCCGGGTCGACATGGACCGGGTGGTGGTGGTCTCCGGGCCCAACCTGGCCCCCGAGATTGCCGCCGAGCAACCGGCCGCGACCGTGGTGGCCGGGACGGACCCCGCTCGCGCGCAGCTCGTGCAGCAGGCCATCGCGCTGCCGTACCTGCGGCCGTACACGAGTGACGACGTGATCGGGTGCGAGCTGGGCGGGGCGGTGAAGAACGTCATCGCGCTCGCGTACGGGATGGCCTCCGCCATGGGCATGGGTGACAACACCAAGGCCTCGCTGATCACCCGCGGGCTGGCCGAGACGGCCCGGCTCGGGGTGGCGCTCGGCGCCGACCCGATGACCTTCGCCGGGCTGGCCGGGCTCGGTGACCTGGTCGCCACCTGCTCGTCGCCGCTGTCGCGCAACCGCACCTTCGGTGAGCACCTGGGCCGGGGCGAGTCGCTGGAGGAGGCCCAGCGGGCCGCCCGGCAGACCGCCGAGGGGGTCAAGAGCTGCCTGGCCATCCGGGACCTGGCCCGCGCCCACCACGTCGAGATGCCGATCACCGAGCAGGTCGAGCGGGTGTGCCACGAGGGCGTGGACCCGCGGGTGGCCGTCAAGCTGCTCATGGGACGGGAGATGAAGCCGGAATGAGCTTCGAGGGAGACGGCACCCGGGTCGTGCACGCCGGGCTGCCCGAGCCGGTGCCGGGACAGCCTTTCCTGCCGGGCCCGGTGTTCGCGGCGCCGTACCACCTGGACCCGGTCGAGGGTCCCGGCACCAACGGGTACGGGCGCCCGGACAACCCGACCCGCCGGGCGCTCGAGGGCGCGATCGGCGAGCTCGAGGGTGGCGCCGTGCTGGCCTTCGCGAGCGGGCAGGCGGCGATCACCGCGCTGCTGCTCTCGACCCTGCGCAGCGGCGACACGGTGGCCCTGCCCTCGGACGGCTACTTCACCGTGCGGGCGTTCGCCGAGGGCACCCAGCGTGACCTCGGCGTCAAGACGGTCCAGGTGCCGACCGCGGGGCCGTACCCGTCGTTCGAGGGCGTCCGGCTGGTGCTGCTGGAGACGCCGGCCAATCCCGGTCTGGACGTCTGTGACATCCGTACGGTCGCCGCCGCCGCGCACGCCGCGGGCGCGCTCGTGGCGGTGGACAACACCACGTCGACGCCGCTCGGCCAGCGCCCCCTGGAGCTCGGCGCCGACCTGGTGGTCGCGTCCGGCACGAAGGCCCTGACCGGGCACTCCGACGTGCTGCTGGGCTACCTGGCCACCAACGACGAGGAACTGCTGGCCAAGGTGACCGTCTGGCGGGCGCAGACCGGCGCGGTGCCGGGCGCGTTCGACGCCTGGCTGGCCCACCGGTCGCTGGCCACCCTGGACCTGCGGCTGGCCCGGCAGAGCGAGAACGCCGTGGTGCTGGCCGAGTTCCTGGCCGGCCGCGACGACGTGCGGGAGGTGCGTTTCCCGGGGCTCGCCGGCGACCCGTCGTACGAGATCGCCCAGGCGCAGATGCGCCGCATCCCGGGCATCATCTCGTTCGATCTCGGCAGTGCCGAGCGGGTGGCGCGGTTCCTGGCCGCCTCCGAGCTGGTCTTCGCGGCCACCTCGTTCGGTGGCCTGCACACGACCGCCGACCGGCGGGCGCAGTGGGGCGACGACACCGCGCCCGGCTTCGTCCGGCTCTCCTGCGGCATCGAGGACGCGCCGGATCTCGTCAGGGATCTGACGGCCGCGCTCGACGCCGCCTGAGTCCCATGTCGTGGAGCAGCTTCACCGGCGATCAGGTGGCGGCGCTGGCGCAGGGCGAGAGCTTGTTCGCCCAGCCGGGTGAGCGGGAGTGTCCGGCCTGTGGCCGGCGCAGCGTCCGGGCGTACGTGAACGCGCCCGAGAACGCCCGGCGCCCGACCCTGGTCAGCTACGTCTGGTGCACCGCCTGCCGCAAGTTCGTCGGCACCCGGGCGAAGCACCCGGAGGGCCTGGTCTTCTCCGACCCGCTGGCCACGCTGTCGCCCGCCGAGCGGCGTGAGCTGGAGCGCAGCCTGGTCGGCTTCCTCGCGCACCTGGACGAGCTGTGGGACGCCGGGGCGTTGCCGCAGACCTTCACCACGGCCTGACGCCGATCCGACGTTGCGTCCTGGCCGTTCCGGCTCTATGGTTCGTTACATGAGTAATGAACCGCAGAAGTAGGGAGGCTGTCGTGTTCGACGACCGCAGCCCCATCTATCAGCAGATCGCCAACGGCATCAAGGACGACGTCCTGAGCGGGACCCTCAAGGAGGACGAACAGGTCATGTCCACCAACCAGTACGCGGCGTTCTACCAGATCAACCCGGCCACGGCGGCCAAGGGCTTCGCCCAGCTGGTCGACGAGGGCGTCCTCTACAAGAAGCGCGGCATCGGCATGTTCGTCAGCCCGGACGCCCGGGCCCGGCTCCGCGGTCAGCGCCGCGAGCGGTTCTTCACCGACGTCGTCGACCCGATGCTCGCCGAGGCCAGGATGCTCGGCGTCGACGTCGACGAGATCGTGGCCTACCTCAAGGAGGGCCCGCGATGATCTCCCTGCGCGAGCTCACCGTCCGCTACGGCGCCACGGTCGCCGTCGACGGCATCACCCTCGACCTGGCCCCGGACAAGATCTACGGGCTGCTCGGGCGCAACGGTTCGGGCAAGACCAGCCTGCTCAGCGTGCTCGCGTCGTACCGGCGGGCCTCGGCCGGCACGGTCACCGTGGACGGGGTCGACCCCTTCGAGAACCCGGCCCTCATGCGCGGCACCGCGTTCATCCGCGACCAGCTGGACGTCACCACGCAGGACCGGGTCGACCGCGTCCTCGACTTCGCCGGCCGGCTGCGCCCGACCTGGGACGCCGGGTACGCCGAGCACCTGACCGACGTCTTCGAGCTCGACCGGCGCAAGCGCGTCTCGGCACTGTCGCGGGGGCAGCGTTCGAGCCTCGGCGTCGTGCTCGGCCTGGCCGCCCGCGCCCCGCTGACCATCCTCGACGAGGTCTACCTGGGCATGGACGCCGCCGCCCGGACGGCCTTCTACCGCGAGCTGCTCGCCGACTACCTCGCCCACCCCCGCACGATCATCCTGTCCACCCACCTCATCGAGGAGGTCGCCGACCTGTTCGAGCAGGTGATCGTCATCGACCGGGGCCGGCTGCTCGTGCACGAGGACACCGACACCTTCAAGGCCCGCGGCGTCGCCGTCACCGGCCCGGCCGCGGCGGTCGACGCGTTCGTCGCCGGGCGCACGGTGCTCAGCGAGCGGAGCCTGGGCGGCGTCCGGCAGGCCACCCTGTACGGCGAGCTCGACCCCCGCGACGTCGAGCGGGCCGGCGCGGAGGGGTTGTCCCTGGCCCCGGTCGGGGTCCAGGACCTCTTTGTCCACCTGACCTCGGGCGCCGCCTACGGCACCCACCGAACGGAGGCCCTGCGATGACCACCAGCCGGCTCGTGGCCGCGACCCTGCTCAGCATCTACCGTCCCGTCGTGCTGTGGTTCTGGACCACGATGACCGTCTGCGCGGTGGTCGGGATGACGGCGATCGCCCTGTACGGCGAGCCGACGTTCAGCCTCTGGCTGCTGATGGCCGGCTCGGCCGCGAAATACTGGCTCGGCGTCGTCGGCGCCACGCTGGTCAGCCTCAACCTGCGGCAGTTCGTCGCCAACGGCATCACCCGGCGCGAGTTCCTGGCCGGTGCGGCGATCTTCGGGCTGTCGGCCACGGTGGTCTTCGCCCTCGCCGTGGTGGCCGGGCACGGCGTCGAGCAACTGCTGCTGGGCCTCGACGGGCCGCTGCCCGCGGGCTATCCGACGATGACGCCCGGGGCGGCGCTGCGCGAGTTCGGCCAGATCCTGCCGTCCGCGCTGGCCTTCCTGGTCGCCGGAGCCGCGGTCACCGCGGGCTTCTACCGCTTCGGTGCCTGGGGCGGACTGGCCCTGCTGCCGGCAGCGGTGCTCCCGCTGGCCGCGGCTGAGACCTTGTTCGGCCTCGACGCGAGCCTCGGCTTCGCCGTGCGGTTCGTGCCGTACGCGGCGGCGGTGCTCATCAGCCTGGCCGTCACGGCCCTCGGCGTCCTGCTCTACCAGCGGGTGCTGCGCGACGTCACCATCCGGCCCGCCGGCTGACCGGGCCCCGGACGAGCGGCCGGCCGGTCACGGGGGCGCGGCCGTCCGCTCAACCGCCGTGGTTCAGCGCGAACTCGTAGAGCCAGTCGCGCTGGGCCTCGGTGTCGGGCACCGGCAGACCCCGGGCCTGCGCCACCATCTCCAGCGCCCGCTCCGGGCCGACACCCAGCATCACCAGCGTCGCGCAGGCCAGCAGCGTCGAGCGGCCGATGCCGGCGAAACACTGCGTCACCACGAAACGGCCGGCCCGCACGTGCGCGGCCAGCCGGACGCCGAGAGCCACCACGTCACTGTCGGCCATGTCCCGCGCGCGGGGGATACCCCGGTCCGCGATCGGAAAGGAGAGGAAGTCGATGCCCACCGCGGCGGCGGCCGCGGCTGCCTCGGTCAGGCCCAGCCGGCGGTCCTCCTCCCAGGTCAACGCGGAGACGAAGACATCGACGCCGGCCCGGGCCAGGCCGGCCATCTCGTCGGCCAGCCAGTCGCCGCCGCGCGGATGCGCCATCGTCGCCAACCGCCCCGGGCCGTGCCAGGCGATCACGTGCAGTGCTGGTCTCATCGACTCCCCGTCCCCGTCTGCCGTGCCAGCGCCCGCCGTCATCAGAAAGTGGTGTACGCAGAGTAGGGTCACCCCCGGCGTGCCCGCCGCCACCCTCCCGCGCGCAGGCAGCCTAGCTATGTCCGGCAACGAGAGGCCATTTCCATGACGACCCCTCGCAAAACCCGCGTGGCGATCGTGTTCGGCGGGCGCAGCACCGAGCACGCCATCTCCTGCGTCAGCGCGGGCAGCATCCTCGGCGCCCTGGACCCCGACGAGTACGAGGTCGTCCCGGTCGGGATCACCCGCGCGGGCGCCTGGGTGCTCAGCAGCGGCGACCCGGCGGCGCTGGCCATCAGCGGCCAGACCCTGCCGGAGATCACCGCCGACTCGGGCCGGGCCGTGGTGCTGCCGGCCGACCCGACCTCGTCCGGCCTGATGGTGCTCGACCCGGCGGACGGCGTGGCCGTGCTCGCCAACGTCGACGTCGTCTTCCCGGCCCTGCACGGCGCGTACGGCGAGGACGGCACCATCCAGGGCATGCTCGAGATGGCCGGCATCCCGTACGTGGGCGCCAACGTCTTCGCCTCCGCGGCCGGCATGGACAAGGAGTTCACCAAGAAGCTCGCCGCCGCCGAGGGCATCCCGGTCGGGCCGTACGCGGTCCTGCGCGCCGGCAGCTCGCTGTCCGAGGCCGACAAGGAACGCCTGGGCCTGCCGGTCTTCGTCAAGCCGTCACGGGCCGGCTCGTCGCACGGCATCAGCAAGGTCACCGACTGGGCGCAGCTGGACGCGGCCGTCGCCAAGGCCCGTCAGATCGACCCCAAGGTGCTTGTCGAGGCCGGGATCGTGGGCCGCGAGATCGAGTGCGGCGTGCTGGAAGGTGAGGCCGGCGGGGTGCCCGAGGCGTCGCTGCTGGCCGAGATCCTGGTCTCCACCGAGGGCGGGGACTTCTACGACTTCGACGCCAAGTATCTGGGCGACGGCACGCCGTACCAGATCCCCGCGGGCCTGGAGCCGGAGGTCGCCCGCCAGGTCCAGGAGTACGCCTGCCGCACCTTCACCGCGCTCGACTGCGCCGGCCTGGGCCGGGTCGACTTCTTCGTGACCGCCGACAACGAGATCTTCCTCAACGAGATCAACACGATGCCGGGCTTCACCCCGACGTCGATGTTCCCGCTGATGTGGGCGGCCACCGGCCTGGAATACCCCAAGGTCGTCGACCGCCTGATCCGCACCGCGCTACGCCGCGGCACCGGCCTGCACTGAGCGTCCGCGTGTTTCCTCGGCGCTCGACTTCCCTCGGCGCGGGCTCCGCGGCCGAGTGCTAAACGCAGCCGCTGGGGACGCCGGCGGTGATCGACTTGTCGGTCTTCACCACGATGTCGGAGAACTCGTTGGCCCACTGGGCCGGCTGCGCGTACTGCTTTGGGACCGTGACCTGGACCGGCACCTCACGGTCCATGGTCGTGAAGACGGCCGCGTCGCCCTGCTGGGAGGCGTACCAGCAGACCTTGTTCATGTTGAGCAGTTCGGTGTCGAGCGGCACACAGCCCGTGCCGGTGTCGTCCAGCGACGCGCACATCTTCGGCTGGGCCACCCCGCAGGCCACCGTCAGCGGCGGCTCGCCGTAGGCGGCGTTCTGCTCCGGGCCGGCGCTGACCTTGCGGGCGGCCAGGTCGCGCACCTTGACGGGCAACTGTGACGTCACCGCGAGGCAGACCTCGGCCGGGCGGGCGGCCAGCTTGGGCGCCGCCATCTGCACCGGGGTCGCCGGGACGACCGCCGGCTGGGTGGCCGACGGGCTGGGCGCCGCGCTGCCGGTATCCGGGACGATCTTGGTGAAGATCAGCAGGCCGGCCAGCACCGCGACCGGTACGGCGATCACGGTCGCCCACAGGGCGGCGCTCCGCATCGTCCGGTCCGGTGCGGGGGGCTGGGATTCGGGGCGGGTGCGCACGTCGACCATGGTCAGAGATTTACCACGGAGCACGTCACGGTCCGGGTGATGCCCGGCACGTACTGGATTTTGCTCACAATCATCCGGCCGAGCTCGTCGACACTGTGCGCCTCGCCCAGTACCACGACGTCGTAGGGCCCCGTGACCGCGTCGACACGTACCACTCCATTGATTTTGTCGATCGCGGCGGCCACGTCACGGGCCTTTCCGACCTCCGTCTGGATGAGGATGTACGCCTGGACCACGATCAGACTCCTATCCGCCGCCGCCGGCGACCCGAACGTGAAACTACAGTACGAAACCGGTCGGCAGCGCACTTGCGGGGCAGACCGAACTCGAGAGGAACGGTGGGACGTTGAGCATCGCGGAGACGGGGGAGTTCGGGCTCATCACCCGGATCGTCGCGCGGCTCGAGACCGGCGCCGCGAGTCTGCTCGGTCCGGGCGACGACGCCGCGGTCGTCGCGGCCCCGGACAGGCGGGTCGTGGCCAGCACTGACGTCCTGGTCGAAGGCCGGCATTTCCGCCGCGACTGGTCCAGCGCGGCGGACGTCGGGCACCGCGCGGCAGCGGCGAACCTGGCCGACATCGCGGCCATGGGCGCGACCCCGACTGCCCTGCTGGTGGCCCTCTGCGTGCCGACGGACCTGCCGGTGGAATGGGCCGAGGAACTGGCCGGTGGCCTCTCCACCGAGGCGGCCCGGGTCGGCGCGGCGGTGGTCGGCGGCGACATGTCGTCCAGCCCCACCCTGACCATTGCCGTCACCGCGCTGGGCGACCTGGAAGGCCGCGAGCCGGTTCTCAGAAGCGGAGCCCAGCCGGGGGACGTGGTCGCGCTCGCCGGTCGCACCGGGCACGCGGCGGCCGGCTACACCGTGCTCTCCCGCGGCTTCCGCACACCGAAACTGCTGGTCGAGGCGTACCGGCGCCCCGAGGTCGAATACGCCGCCGGTCCGACCGCGGCCCGGCTGGGAGCCACTTCGATGATCGACATCTCGGACGGGCTGCTGCAGGACCTCGGTCACGTGGCGGCGGCGAGCGTGGTCGGCATCGACATCGACCGGGCGGCCTTCGAAGTGCCCGACCAGATGCGCGACGCGGCCTCGGCGCTCGGCGTGGACCCGTACGTGTGGTTGCTCGCCGGCGGCGACGACCACGCCCTGGCGGCGACCTTCCCGGCCGGGACGCAGTTGCCGCCGGGCTGGCGCGCGGTCGGCAGCGTGCACGAAGGCACCGGCGTCACGGTCGACCGCCGGCCGTGGCAGGGCGGCACGGGCTGGGACCACTTCCGCTGACGGTGGTTAATGTTGGTCGGCGTGGACGAGATCAAGGTCCGCGAGGCCCGCTTCGACGAGCCCGCGGTGCAGCGACTGATAACTGAGGCAATGGCCGAGCTGAGCCGGCGGTACGGCGGAACGGGCGACGACACGCCCGTGGCAGCGACGGACTTCGCCCCGCCGACCGGGGCGTTCGTGGTCGCCTACACCGGCTCGGCGGCCGGCTCCGACGAGGTGCTGCTGGGCTGTGCCGGCTGGCGGGCGCACGGCGACGACGCGGAACTCAAGCGGATGTTCACGGTGCCGACGGCCCGAGGACGCGGCGTGGCCCGCCGGGTCCTGACGGCGATCGAAGAATCAGCCCGCGACCGAGGCTGCAAGCGAGTGATCCTGGAAACCGGCGACAAGCAGCCGGAAGCTATCGCCCTCTACCTGAAGTGCGGCTACGAGCGCATCGAGGACTTCGGCTACTACGCCGGCGAGGAAGGCGTGCTCTCCTTCGCCCGGATCCTCTGACCTGCGATCACGCGAAAAGCCCGCCGGGTCACAGGGACCTGGCGGGCTGTCGCACTGCTGAGGTCAGGCGCGGACGACCTTGCCGGCCTTGATGCACGAGGTGCAGACCTTGAGCTTCTTGGTGTTGCCACCACCGGCAGGGGTGCGCACCGACTGGATGTTCGGGTTCCAGCGGCGGTTGGTCCGCCGGTGCGAGTGGGACACGTTGTGGCCGAAGCCCGGTCCCTTGCCACAGACGTCGCACACGCTAGCCACGGGGTACTCCTGGGATTGAAAGCAACTGAGGGTGCCCCGGACAGCGGACATCCGGGCAACCTGGCCAGATTACCCGATGGTCGGCCGGGACAGCCAATCGCCCCTGGCCGTACCCGCGGTGAAGCCCGGCACCCGGCAATTGTCGGTGCTGGTTAGTACGCTTTTCGCGTGCTGGACTCCCTGGACGCCGCCGCGGTCCGCCGCTGGTGCGGTGGTGGGCTGGCCGCGCTCCGGGCGCATCAGCACGAGATCGACGAGCTGAACGTCTACCCGGTGCCGGACGGCGACACCGGCACCAATCTCGTGCTCACTCTCACCTCGGCCCAGCAGGCCCTGGACGACGCCCCCGACCAGCAGCCCACCGCGGGTTCGACCGCGCTGGGCGGCACGATGCGCCTGATGGCCCGGGGCGCGCTGCTGGGCGCCCGGGGCAACTCCGGCGTGATCGTGTCGCAGATCCTGCGCGGCATGGCCGACACCTTCGCCACGGCGGTGGCTGTGCGAGGCGGCGAGCTGACCCGGGCACTGCGCACGGCGAGCGAGGCGGCCTACGCGGCGGTGGCCAAGCCGGTCGAGGGCACTGTGCTGTCGGTGGTGGCAGCGGCGGCCGAGGGAGCACGCAAGACCGCGTCGGACGATCTGGTGGCGGTGGCCCGGGCGGCCGCCCGCGCGGCGGCAGAAGCCCTGGCCCGCACGCCCCAGCAACTCCCGATCCTGGCCCGCGCCGGCGTGGTCGACGCCGGGGGGCGCGGGCTGGTCCTCCTCCTGGAAGCCCTCGTCGAAGCCCTGAACAACACCAGCACCCTGCCGGATACCTCGGCCTCCCCGGCTCAGGCCGATCCGGCCTCGCCGATCGCCTCAGGACCACTCACGACCGGGTCGCCTTCTCCACCCGAGCCTGCGGGCTCGACAGCCGGCCTCGGCCTGGTGGCCCCGGCCGGCCCCGGGGACCCCGTCAGACCGGGCGGCGGCCACGAGGACTTCGGATATGAGGTGCAATACCTGCTGGACGCGGCGCCCGAGAGCGTCGAGTCGCTGCGCGGGGCGCTGGGGGAGATGGGCGACTCGCTGGTGATCGTCGGGACCGGCGACGGTGACCCGCCCACCTGGAACGTCCACGTCCATGTGGCGGTCACCGACGTGGGCGCCGCGATCGAAGCCGGCGTCGTCGCGGGCCGGCCCCACCGCATCACCGTCACCCGCCTCGAAGATCACCGGCACGAGAGCACCCACCCCCTGGGCGACCAGCCCGAGCACCACCGCCAAGGCGACGATCAACTCGCCGCGAGCCGGCCGGCCGGCAGCCTGCCCGAGACGGAACACCACGAGGTCGAGTTAGCCCAGGGCCCCGATCCCGACGCCCGGGCCACAGTCGTCGTCGCGGCCGGGGACGGGCTCACCGCCATCTTCGCCGCTGAGGGTGCCACCGTCGTCGGCCGCAATCCCTCCACCGCCGAGATGCTCGCCGCCATCGCGTCCACCGGTGCCGGCCACATCGTGCTCCTGCCCAACGACGCCAACACCCACGCCGTCGCTCGCTCCGCCGCGCAGGAAGCCGCCGCTGACGGCGTACGGGTAAGCGTCGTCCCCACCCGCTCGCCGGTGCAGGCCCTCGCCGCCCTCGCCGTCCGTGATCCGGGGCGGCCGTTCGATGACGAGGTCATCGCGATGGCCGAGGCCGCCGGCGCCTGCCGGTACGGCGAGGTCTGCACCGCCAGCCGCGAAGCCCTCACCGTCGCCGGCCGCTGTCATCCGGGCGACCTGCTCGGGCTCGTCGACGGCGAGGTGCACGTCATCGGGGCCGACCTCGAAGAGGTCTGCCTGCGCCTGCTCGACCGGCTGCTCGGCGGTGGCGGCGAGCTCGTCACCCTGGTGCTCGGCGCGGACGCCCCGCCCGAGCTCGAGGAGCGGTTGCGGGCCCACGTCACCAGCGAGTGGCGCTTCGTCGAGCTGAACAGCTACGCGGGCGGCCAGCCCCGCTACCACCTGTTGGTAGGAGTGGAATGACCGACACCAAGACCGTCACCACCACCGACACCCCGCTGGAGAAGGTGCTGGGGGCCGCCAAGGCCAAGGCGCTCGCCACCCACCTCGACCTGCACACCGCCGGTGACCTGATCTACCACTTCCCGCGTCGTTACGACGAGCGGGGTGAGCACACCGACATGCGCAAGCTCGAGGTCGGCGAGCAGGTCACCCTGCTGGCCCAGGTCAAGAGCACGACGGTACGGCCGATGCGCCAGCGCCGCGGCAACATGCTGGAGATCACCATCGGGGACGGTTCCGGCGCCACGCTGACCTGCACGTTCTTCAATCAGGCGTGGCGGGAACGGGAGTTGCGCACCGGCCGGTGGGGACTGTTCGCCGGCAAGGTGACCGACTTCCGCGGCAAGCGCCAGCTCAACGGGCCGGCGTACCAGCTGCTCAAGGCCGATGCGACGCAGGACGAGGCGGCCGAGGAGATCGAGGAGTTCGCCGGGGCGCTGATCCCGGTCTATCCCGCCGCGGCCGCCGTGCCGACGTGGACCATCGCCCGGTACGTGCGGGAGGTGCTGGAGACCTTCCAGCCGCCGGATGATCCGTTGCCGGGTACGGTCCGGGCCAGCCGCAACCTGATCGGGATCGGCAAGGCCCTGCGGGAGATCCACCGGCCGAGCTCCGACAAGGATCTGCAACTGGCCCGGTACAGGTTGAAGTGGGACGAGGCTTTCGCCGTACAGCTGACGCTTGTGCAGCGCAAGGCGCGTGCCGCCGCCGCGCCCGGCAGGTCCCGGCCGCGCACCGAGGCCGGGTTGCTCGCCGCTTTCGACGCGGCGTTGCCCTATGAGCTGACCGAGGGGCAGGCCCGGGTCGGCGAGGAGATCGCGGCGGATCTGGCCCGCGCGCATCCGATGCACCGGTTGTTGCAGGGTGAGGTCGGTTCCGGCAAGACGCTGGTGGCGGTCCGGGCGATGCTGCAGATCGTCGACGCGGGCGGGCAGGCCGCGCTGCTCGCGCCGACCGAGGTGCTCGCCACCCAGCATCACCGCAGCATCAGTGCGCAGCTGGGCGCGCTCGGCCGGGCCGGGGAGCTCGACGGTGATCCGAACGGCACGCAGCTCACCCTGGTCACCGGTTCGCTCGGCGCGGCGGCCCGGCGGGCCGCGCTGGCCAAGGTCGCCGACGGGACCGCCGGCATCGTGGTGGGCACGCACGCCTTGCTGTACGAGGGGGTCGACTTCCACGATCTGGGCCTGGTGGTCGTGGACGAGCAGCACCGCTTCGGCGTGGAGCAACGCGACGCGCTGCGCGCCAAGGCCGCGCAGCCGCCGCACGTCCTGGTGATGACGGCGACACCGATCCCGCGCACGGTCGCGATGACCGTGTACGGCGACCTGGAAACGTCCACTTTGTCGCAGTTGCCGCGCGGCCGTTCCCCGATCGCGTCGCACGTCGTGCCGCCGGAGCGTCCGGCGTTCCTGGACCGGGCCTGGCGGCGGGTGCGCGAGGAGGTCCAGGCCGGCCACCAGGCGTACGTGGTGTGCCCGCGGATCGGCTCGTCGGAAGCCGAGGAGGACGAGGAACCGCCGAGCGACAATGAACCAGCCCGGAGGCCGCCCTTGGCTGTGATGGAGGTCGCGCCGATCCTCGAGGAAGGTCCGCTGCACGGGCTGCGCCTCGGCATCCTGCACGGCAAACTGCCGGCGGAGGAGAAGGACGCGGTCATGCGCCGGTTCGCGGCCGGTGACCTGGACGTGCTGATCGCCACCACGGTGATCGAGGTGGGCGTCGACGTGCCCAACTCGACGGTCATGATCATCATGGACGCCGACCGTTTCGGCGTCTCCCAGCTGCACCAGCTGCGCGGCCGGGTCGGCCGAGGCTCGGCACCGGGCATCTGCCTGCTGGTGACCGAAGCGGCGGAGGGCACCCCGGCCCGCGAACGCCTCGACGCGGTCGCCTCCACAACGGACGGATTCCGCCTGGCGGAGCTGGACCTGGAACAACGCCGCGAAGGCGACGTGCTGGGCGCGTCGCAGTCCGGCAAGCACAGCCACCTGCGGCTGCTTTCCCTGCTGCGGGACAGCAAACTGATCACCGACGCCCGGGCGGAGGCCCAGGAACTCGTGGCCGAAGACCCCACGCTGGCAAAACACCCGGCGCTGCTGGCCTCGGTCGCAGCCCTGGTGGACGAGGAACGCGCCGAGTATTTGGAGAAGGGATGATCCTGCACTTCTGTCCCCGCGCAGAGTGGGAAGCGGCGGTGCCGGCCGGCAGGTATGCGGCGGACACGCTGGAAAGCCAGGGCTTCATCCACTGCTCCACGCCGGAGCAGGTGGCGGTGCCGGCCACGGCGCTGGCCCGGGGGCGGCAGGACATCGTGCTGCTGGAGATCGACGAGAGCCGGCTGGGCCGGCCGGTGGTCTGGGAGCAGGGTGATCCGCCGGATCCGGGGGGCATGCTCTTTCCGCACGTGTACGAGCCGATCCCGGTTGCGGCTGTTGTCGGGGTGCATGAGTACCTGCCCGAGGCGGACGGCACCTTTCGGCGGCCCGCGGGCTTTTAGCCTGCCCGGCATATTCCCGGGAGCTCGTGGACCTCTGGCGCGCCCGGCTTTCCGGCGGCCCGCCGGCTTTTAGCCTGCCTGACACCTCCCGGACCTTGGCCCGCCTGGCTTGCCGGCGGGCCTATGGGCGCGTCCGGCGCCTTCCGGCTGCTCGCGGACCTCTGGACCAGCCCGGCCTTTCCGGCGGCCCGCCGGCCTCTGGGCCCGGTTGCGGCCGGGTAAGGACGAACACAGCAAGGGCGCGCCGACCGGGTGGTCGGCGCGCCCTTTAGCGTCGCAGCTCAGCTCACGGAGTGAAGGTGACGCGGCGACGCCGGGCCACCACGAAGAGCACTCCGCCGCCGATCAGCAGGACTGCCGCGCCGGCGGCGATCGTGCCGGCCGCCGCACCGGTCACCGGGAGGCCACCGTTGTCCTCGCCGTCGCCGCCTCCACTACCGGATCCGTCGCCGTTACCGGACCCGCCGCCGTCGCCGTTACCGGACCCGCCGCCGTCGCCGTTACCGGGCCCGCCACCGCCTGGGTTGCCGCCGTCGCCGCCGCCGGCACCCGGGGGCG
>NZ_JBEZGQ010000098.1:0-15260 GCF_040650095.1 Actinoplanes sp. NPDC048791
CGAGAGCCGCCCAGGCGAGGGCGGCCGATCGCGCACGAGCCCGCGAGGAGATCGCCATGCCCGCTCTCGTCGGCCTCGGGCTGGCCGGTGCGCTGGACGTGGCAGCACGCGCCGGCCTGACCGACGTCTCGGTCTGCCACACACCGACCGGCGAGACCCCGATCCGTCGGTCGGAATGGCGGGTCACCGGTCAGGACGTGGCCGCCGGGACCCGGATCGACTCCGGCCGACGGGTTTGTCTGACCGCGACCGGACGTCAGCTCATCAAGGACAGCGTCCGGTAGACAGCCAGCGCCAGCAGGATCACCAGGATCGCCGCGCAGCCGACCCCTTGGACCAGGTTGCGTTTCTCCTTGGGCGCGTACGCCAGCACAGCCGCCGTCGCCGCGCCGACGACCAGGCCGCCGAGGTGCCCCGCGACCGAGATGTTCGAGATGACGAAGGTGAAGACGACGTTGATGACGATCACCGGCAGGATCGGCGCCACGCTCAGATTCAGGCGCTTGAGCAGCACGAAGATGCCCGACATCAGGCCGAAGACGGCCGTCGACGCGCCCGCGGTCATGGAGTTGGGCGCGGAGAGCAGATAGGCCGCCACGTTGCCGCCGAGGCCGGCCAGCAGGTAGAGCCCCACGAAGCGGGCCGGGCCGAGCACCCGTTCGATGTCGCGCCCCAGGAACCACAGGGCGTACATGTTCATCAGCAGGTGCAGCACGCCGTAGTGCAGGAACATCGCGGTGAACAGGCGATACCACTCGCCGTGGGCGATGCCGTGCGGGACCACGTCGCCGGCCGGGCCGTACACGGCGGAGCCGAGCACCGCGCCCCACTCGGTGAGCGGGGTGCTGCCGCCCAGCAGGCCGCCCCAGCCGCCGCCGGCGATCGCGTTCGCGCCGCCGCTCAGGATGGAGACCAGCATCACGACGACGTTGACGCCGATGAGGACCTTGGTGGTCGTGCCGGCACGGCCGGCCACGCTGCCGCCGAAGGCGGTGCGGGCCGGCCGCTGCGTGCGCCTGCCCTGGGCAACGCACTCCGGGCACTGGTGGCCGACCGAGGCCTCGTTCATGCAGTCCGGGCAGATCGGCCGCTCGCAGCGGGTGCAACGGACGTAGGTCTCTTTCGACGGGTGTCGGTAGCAGACCGGCGCCGTCACCGGAGACTCACTCATACCCACAACGGTACCCGGACGGGGTAACGGAACTACGCGCGCTCGATCTCCACGCGCTCCACCACGACGTCCTCGCGCGGACGGTCGCCCGGACCGGTCGGCGTGGCCGCGATCGAGTCGACGACCTTGGCCGACTGCTCGTCGGCGACCTGGCCGAAGATCGTGTGCCGGCGGTTGAGGTGCGGGGTGGCGCCGACGGTGATGAAGAACTGCGAGCCGTTCGTGCCCGGGCCGGCGTTCGCCATGGCGAGCAGGTAGGGCCGGTCGAACTGCAGCTCCGGGTGGAACTCGTCGGCGAACTGGAAGCCCGGGCCGCCGCGGCCGGTGCCGGTCGGGTCGCCGAGCTGGATCATGAAGCCGGCGATGACGCGGTGCGAGATCGTCCCGTCGTAGTACGGGCCGCTGCCCTTCTGACCGGTCCGCGGGTCGACGTAGTCCTTGGTGCCTTCCGCGAGCTCCACGAAGTTGCGCACGGTCGCCGGCGCGTGGTCCGGGAAGAGCTGAAGCCGGATCGGGCCGTGATTGGTGTGCAGGGTGGCGTAAAGAGTCTCGGCCACGGGTACTCCCATCAGTGTCGCGGTCGCCGGTCGCTAGGTGGAGGACCGGCGCTGGACAGTTCTTTGCAGTTCGGATCCTCCCCCATGTGTCTGATCCGGCAACGCGGGGGTACCCAAGAGGGCAACATGACGTGGGAGAGAACCACAGGAGGTGGGCACTGGTGTTCGCAACGATGCGACGGAAGAACCGCAGCGCAAAGATGAAGAGCGAGCTCGGTCAGAGCGTTGATCACTTCAAGCGTGCGGCATCGCTCGCCGCTCAGGAGACCAGCGCGACCGTGGGTCCCCGTTTTTATGCCGCCCGCGACCGCGTGCAGCCGACGGCCACCAAGGCCAAGGATGCCGCGTCGAGCAGCTGGGGCAGCGCCGTGGCGACGCTGACCCCGTTGGTCACCGCCGCGACCGAGAAGGCGCAGCAGGTGAGCAAGAGCACGGCCAAGGCCAGCAAGAAGGACATCAAGGCCGGCAAGAAGGACGCGAAGAAGAACGCCAAGAAGCTGCAGAAGCGGGCCGACAAGACGCTGGGCCGCAAGCAGAAGAGCCGTACGGGCAGCAAGCTCGGCGGTCTGCTGCTGGCCGGCGCCGCAGTGGGTGCCGCGGGCGCCTACGTGCTGCGCAAGCGTCGTCAGGAGCAGTGGGACGAGTACGACCCCAGCCCCGCGACGACCCGGATCACCAGCACCGACGAGGCGCTGGCCAAGCCGGCCGACCTGTCCGGTCCGTCGGGCTTCGTCACGCCGAAGGGTGAGACCGGCCCGGTCGTCGGGGCTGTCGGTTCGGACCCGGCCAAGGGCGTCGACCCGACCGTCGGTGCCGGCACGCCGGAGCCGGCCATCGAGCTCGTGGACGCCGACCCGGTCGACCAGACCCAGTCGGCGCAGCACAGCCCGAAGGTGGCCCGGCTGGCCAGCGGCGGCCAGAAGAAGAACTGACCCCCGGTAACGCAGATCGTGCAGGCGGGTGGGCGCTCCGAAAGGAGCCGTCCGCCCGCCTCGCTGTGTCTCAGCCCTCGGTGGAGTCGCCCTGGCGGGCGCGCACCGGGTCGAGCGCCGGTCCCTGTGGCAGCAGCGAGACGAGCTGACCCGGGATCGGGGCAGGCTCGACACCGGCGTAGCCGAGGCGGGGCAGCACGTCCCGGTTGGCGACCGGATAGCGGCGGCCGGTGTCCGTCACGATGCTGACCGTGCCGCTGCCGGCCGGCGCCGTGGGTGAGGCGGCCGCCACGACCAGCGCGCCCTTGCCACGCGGCACGTGCACCAGGTCGGCCTGCACCCCACCCGCGACGGCCGGCGCACCGGCGACCGGGCTGCCGTTCGGGGCTGTCGGGCCGATCCGGATGCTGAGCACACCCTGACCGGCGTCACCCTTGGCGTCCTCGCCGTCGTAGCTGAGGCACACCTGCTCCGGGCCGTTGAGCAGCACCGGGACCGCGGGCGGCAGGCCCGCGGCGGCGGCCTCGCCGATCAGCTGGGTCTGCGAGTGCGGCAGGCTGCTGTACAGATTGAGGTCCATGTCCTGGCGGTCGTACGCCTCCGGGTCGACCTGCAGCAGCCGCGCCTGCACGTCGGTGATGTCGGCCACGCCGTCGCCCAGCACGACTCCCCACTTGTCCGTCCCGCTGGCGTCGCCGCGGATGCGCAGCAGCTGGCCGATCTCGAAGTCGTCGATCGCCGGCGACGGGTCACCGAGGTCCCGGATCCCCGGCGGCTTGAGGTCGGGCCCGATCGGCACCGCGTTGATCCAGGCCGCCGCCACCGGCAGCGGCTGCTGGGTCCAGCCCAGGAACGACTGGGTGCGCTGGAGCCGGCCGGCCGGGATCAGGAACCGCTTGTTGTTGTAGACCAGATAGGTGCGCCCGGACGGGTCGACGACCAGCAGGCCACGCAGGTCGGCGGCGGGAGTGTCGGCCCGGGGCACGGGCAGCACGGTGCCGTCGGTGAGCCGGTCGCCGACGACCAGCAGGCTCTGCGCCGGGGTGCCCGAGCCGGAATCGGCCGGCGTCCGCGAGCAGACCGTCCACACCCGCTTCACCATCCCGCCCTTGGCCGCCGGCAGCGAGTCGGGGGCGTCCGGGATGCCGAGCGGATCGCCCAGCGGCACCTTGGCCAGGCTCTGCGACGAGGCGTCGACCATCTTGGGCTCGGTCGCGTTGGCGATCAGCAGGGCCGAGCTGTAGTTGAGCACCGGGTGCATCCGGTCGTCGGACTTGAGGTAGACGAAGCGGGCGCCCGAGCCCTTCTCCAGGAAGACCACCGCCTCGTTGCGCGGCTCGACCGAGCTGCGCCCCTTGAGCAGGCCGTAGACGGCGGCGCCACCGACGGCCAGCGAGGCGACGACCAGGCTGATCAGGGCGGCGCTGCCGGCCCGGCGCAGCGGCGAGCGGTGCGGATCGGGGTCGTGGGTGACCAGCGCGGCCACCACCCGCTGCTGCGAGTACTGGTACGAGTGCAGCTGATCCTGGCGTGACGGCACGCGACTTCCCTCCCCAGGGCGACCCCGTCACTGTAAAGGGCGGCCGGGTGCGGTGGGGGGCGGGTCAGAGCCAGCCGTTGCGGCGGAACGCCCGGTAGAGCAGCACGGAGATGGCCAGCATCAACGTGACCAGCGCCGGGTAGCTGTACTGCCAGCCGAGCTCGGGCATGTGCTCGAAGTTCATGCCGTACACGCCGGCGATCGCGGTCCAGACCGTCGCGATACCGGCCCAGGCGGCGATCTTGCGCATGTCGTTGTTCTGGTCGACCGTGACCTGGGCCAGCCGCGCCTGCAGGATCGAGTTCAACAGGTCGTCGTACGAGGACACCTGCTCGACCGTACGGGTCAGGTGGTCCTGCACGTCGCGGAAGTAACGCCGGATCTCCTTGGGCACCTGCCGGCTCTGCGGCGAGGTGATCGTGGCCAGCGGCCGTTGCAGCGGCACCACCGCCCGGCGGAACTCCACGATCTCGCGCTTCATCTGGTAGATCTGCTGCACCGGGCTGCCGCTGTCGCGGGAGAAGGCACCCTCCTCGATGATGTCGAGATCGGCCTCCACCTGGTCGGCCACCTCGATGTAGGCGTCCACCACCCGGTCGGTCACCGCGTACGCGACCGCCCACGGCCCCTGCGCGAGTAGCTCGCCCCGGGCCTCCATGTCGGCCCGCACGGGCGCCAGCCGGGAGGCGTCGCCGTGCCGGACCGTGATGACGAAGCGCTCGCCGACGAAGATCATCATCTGCCCGGTCTCGACCACCTGGGAGGTCTCGGTCAGCTCGCCGTGCGGCACGTAACGCGCGGTGCGCAGCACCAGGAAGTGCACCGAGTTGAACTGCTCCAGCTTGGGCCGCTGCTCCGCCTTGACCGCGTCCTCCACGGCGAGCTCGTGCAGGTCGTAGGTGCGGGCGATGGCGGCCATCTCCGCCGCGGTGGGCTCGTGCAGGCCGAGCCAGACGAAGGCGTTCTCGCGGCTGCACGCCTCGCGCAGCGCCTCGTCCGGGGTGAAGTCGCCGGACTCGCGCTTGCCGTCGACGTAGACGCCGCAGTCCACCACCGCGGTGCCGTGGAAGGGCTCGCCCGGTTCGGCGGGCCGGCCGTCGTCGGCGCCGAGGAACCGGTTCATCGCCCGGACCGGGGCAGTCCAGGCCCGGGACAGTGACCTGTTGACGCCGGTGGTCCGGCTGCGGTGCACGTCGTCGCTCATGGCTGCCTCCCCCAGGGGTGATGTCGGCCGGCCTCGCGGTGAGGCCTGCACGAGGCTACGCCCGTTACCTTGCCCGGCCGGGCCACCCGCATGCCGGTCGGCCGGGTGGCGCCGGACGGACCGGCCGCATTTCGGGGGGTGAAGGTGCGATCGGCCCGCCCGGCGCCGGGGGGCGGGGGTGGGTGTCGACGCACCGGGCCGCATGGTCATGCAGTCGGTGCAGCAGCATTGTGAGCCGAACGCCGGTCCCGGGGAAACCCGGGACCGGCGTCTGAGGCGCAGTGTCGGAAACCCGACAGTCAGGCAGGTATCAGGCGGAGACCTCGGCGATGGCCGCCGCCAGCCGGCGGACGCCCTCGTCGATCTGGTCGACGGTGACCGCGGAGAACGCCAGCCGCACCGACGACTTACCGCCGTCCAGCAGGAAGTCGCTGCCCTTGACCACGGCGACACCCTTCTTCATGGCCGCCGGGAACAGCTTGTCCACGTCCACCGAGGACGGCAGGTCCACCCAGAGGAAGTAGCCGCCGTCAGGCTCGGTGAAGGTGGCGCCGGGGATGTGCTCGCGCAGCGAGGCGGCGAGGACCCGGGCCCGCTCCGCGAGCGCCGTGCTGACCGTCCGCACCGACCGCTCGATGTCGCCGGAGACGCAGAACTGGTGCACGATCGCCTCGGACACCATGCCGGGCGAGATGTAGAGGTTGGTGGCCTTCTTGGCGATGGCGTCGATCAGGGCGGCCGGGCCGACCAGATAACCGACGCGCACACCCGGGCACACCGTCTTGGTGAAGCTGGAGGCGTGCACGACCACGTTCTCGGTATCCATCGACAGCATCGACGGCAGGGCCTCGCCGCGGAAGCGGATGTCCACGTACGGGTCGTCCTCGAAGATCGTGAAGCCGTACTCGACCGCCAGGCTCAGCAGCGCCTGCCGCTTCTCCAGCGAGAGCGTGACACCGGCCGGGTTCTGGTAGTTCGGGATGATGTGGGCGAGCTTCGGGCGCAGGCCCGCCTCGAGCATCCCCTTGAGCTCGGCGACGTCGATGCCGTCCGGCTCGATCGTCACCTGGTGCACCTTGCCGCCCAGGTTCTGCAGGTTCAGCAGCGTGCGGTCATAGGTCGGCTTCTCCACGATCACGTCGTCGCCGGCCTTGACCAGGTGGTTGAAGAGGAACGCGTCGGCCTGCAGCGAACCGTTCGTCACGATGACCTGGTCCGCGTCGACGCCGTGCTTCTCGGCGATCCACTTGCGCAGCGGGACGTAACCGACGGAGGTGCCGTAGGCGGTCACCCCGGCCGGATCGGCGTCGAAGGCCCGGGCGGCGGCGGCCTTGAGGCCCTGCACGTCGATGATGTCCAGGGACGGAGCCCCTCTTGCGAACGAGATCAGCTGCTCAGCGGTCATGCCCCCAAGCTTACGAGCAGGCTCTATGGCATTTTTCGTGTGTCCCCCGGCCCCGCCGTCCGGCGGCGGAGCTCTCGTCGGGGACGACGACGGCCGCATTTCTTCCAGCGCCGGCGACCGCCACGCAGGCTTTTTCCGCACTGGCCGAGGACGGCTCCGCGGTCCTGCACAATCTCGGTATGTGAACCCACCGCTATCCTCGGCTGGCACGCCCCTCACTTCGGGAAGGAACCACCCCATGATCGGCTTGGTACTCGCCGCCGGCGCCGGACGCAGGCTGCGTCCCTACACGGACACGCTGCCGAAGGCGCTGGTCCCCGTGGACGGGGAGACCACGATCATGGACATCTCCCTGCGCAACCTCGCGGCGGCCGGGCTGACGGACGTGACGATCGTGGTCGGCTACCAGGCCGGCGCGGTCGAGCAGCGCAAGGACGCGTTCGAGCAGAAGTACGGCGTGAAGATCTCCCTGGTGCACAACGACAAGGCCGAGGAGTGGAACAACGCCTACTCGCTGTGGCTGGCGCGGGACCACTTCGCCCAGGGTGCACTGCTCGTGAACGGCGACACCGTGCACCCGGTGAGCGTCGAGCAGACCCTGCTGGCCAACCGCGGCCCCGGCATTCTGCTCGCCATCGACAATGTGAAGAAGCTTGCTGACGAGGAGATGAAGGCAGTCTTCTCGGCAGATGGCCGGCTCACAAAGATCACGAAACTGATGGAGCCGGCCGAGGCCTCGGGCGAGTACATCGGCGCCACGATCATCGAGGCCGAGGCGGCCGCCGGCCTGGCCGACGCGCTGCGGGCGACCTTCGAGCGCAACCCCGACCTGTACTACGAGGACGGCTACCAGGAGTACGCCGACCGGGGCGGCGAGATCCGCGGGGCGGCGATCGGCGACATCCCCTGGGTCGAGGTGGACAACCACGACGACCTCGCCAAGGCGCGGGACATCGCATGCCGTTACTAGCCCGCAGCGTCCAGACGCCGCTGCACATCGACGTCCGCCGGGGCGCGGTCGCGGACCTGGGCCGCATCCTGGCCGACGGCCGGATCTCGGCCGGCGGTGACGTGGCCGTGGTGGTCGGCCCGGGTCAGGGCGAGCGGATCGCCGAGATGATCCGGCCGTCGCTGGGCTCGGCCGACGTCTACACGACCACCGGCGGCACCCTCGACGCCGCGCTGGAACTGGCGGCCAAGCTGCGCTCCCGCTCGTACGACGCGGTGGTCGGCATCGGCGGCGGCAAGACCGTCGACGCGGCCAAGTACGCGGCCAACCGCTGGGGCATGCCGATGGTGTCGGTGGCCACCAGCCTGGCCAACGACGGCATCGCGTCCCCGGTGGCCAGCCTCATCAACGACGGGATCAAGGGCTCGTACGGCGTGCACATCCCGTACGCGGTGATCGTCGACCTGGACTTCGTGGAGAACGGCCCGGACCGGGTCAACCGGGCCGGCATCGGCGACGTGATCAGCAACATCAGCGCGCTGGCCGACTGGGACCTGGGCCGGGAGGTCCGCGGCGAGCCGGTCGACGGCCTGGCCGCGTCGCTGTCCCGGGTCGGCGCCGAGGCCATCCTGAGCATGCCGGGCGACATGCAGGACGACGCTTTCGTCACCATCCTGGCCGAGGCGCTGATCTCGAGCGGCCTGGCCATGGCCGTGTGCGGCAGCAGCCGCCCGTGCAGCGGTGGCTGTCACGAGATCATCCACGCGACTGACACGCTGTTCCCCGGCACGGCGTCGCACGGAGAGCTCGCCGGCCTGGGCGCGCTGTTCTGCACGTTTCTGCGCGGCGACGAGCGCCGCTTCGCCCAGATGTCCGACTGCCTGGTGCGGCACAGCCTGCCCCGCACGGCCGCCGACGTCGGCCTGAGCCGCGAGCAGCTGGTCGAGGTCGTCGACTTCGCGCCGCGGACCCGGCCGGACCGCTACACCATCCTGGAACACCTCGCGATGTCGCCGGACGAGATCCGCAGGAAGCTGGCCGAATATGACGACGCCGTCGCCGGCCGCTGAGCCGACAGTGGACCGCCCGCCCACCGCCGCCGACTACTACGGCGTGAACAGGGGCGGCGGGCTGTTCAGTGAGGCGATCAGCCAGCGGGTGGGTGCCCGCATCGCCGTCTTCGCCCACAAGCACCGGCTCGCCCCGACCGTCCTGACCGTGGCCAACCTGGGGCTCAGCTGCCTGGTCTCGTTCGTCGTGGTGGCGGCGGCCGGACCGGTCGCGGACGGCCGGGTGTGGGCCTGGCCGGTCGGGTTGCTCGCGCTGGTCGGCTGGCAGTTCGCGTACGCGCTGGACTGCTCGGACGGCCAGCTGGCCCGGGTCACCGGCCAGACCAGCGCGGCCGGTGGCCGGGTCGACGTGCTGTGCGACGTGGCCGGTCAGATCGCGCTGGTGGCAGCCCTGTCCGCGGTGGCCGAGGCGCAGGTGCCGGAGACCCCGGCCTGGCTGGTCGCCGCCTTCGCGGGCACCTGGATGGTCAACCTGGTCACCTCGGTGATGCAGACGGGCAGCCAGGCGTCGAGCATGGTGACGAGCCGCTCGCTGCCCGTCCGCGTGGTCAAGCTGGTCCGCGACTACGGTGCGGTGATCGCCCTGGCCGGTCTGGTGCTGACCCTGGCGCCACAGTGGACGATCTTCGTGATCGGCGCGTTCACGCTGGTCAACGGCGCCTTCCTGGCCGCCAGCATCGCGTTCGCGGGCCGGACCGCGCTCAAGGGCTGACTCAGACGCGGACCGGGATCGCCGACGAGATCCCCAGCACCTTCCCGCTGCTGTCGAGCGCTTCGGCGACCACGTACTCCGGGGTGCCCGGCAGCTTCAGGGTGGTCTCGAAGCCGGTGCGGCCGGCCTCGGCGGTCTGGTCGAGCGCCCGTGGCTGGCCGCCGGCCCGGGCCCGCCACTTGGCGACCTTCGTGCTGCCGTTCCAGCTCGTGCTGACGACCACGTTGCCGCCGTCGACGTGCAGGCCCAGGGCGGGCTGGTCCAGCGGCGCACCGGCCCACTCAGCCTTGTACGCGCGGTACGACTGGTTGTCGAGCGGCAGGTGCCCGTCGAGCCGTACGGTGCCGTCCGGGGCGTACTCGGTGAAGTAGGGCTTCTGCCCCCAGCCGATGAACGAGCCGCCGTCGGCCAGCTCCCGGAAGTTGCCCTGCGTCGGCGCCGACAGCTTCTCCGGGTGCAGGAACTCCTGCACGAAGGTGACCGTCTTGGCGCCCTCGTCGACCTTGAAGACCAGGCCGCGGGACTGCTCGCGCTCCTTGGTGACGCCGGCGCCGTTGTCGAAGACGCTGTACGACCCGTCGCGCCGCCGCCGGAAATCGTGCTGCCAGCTGAACTTGGACTTCTCGTCGACGGTGAGGTCCGACTTCTTGCCGCCGACGCGCCAGTGCACCTCACCCGACTTACGATCGATCTTGTAGACCGCCCAGGTGTGCCGCGCGGAGGCCAGGATGTGCCCGTCCGCGTCGAGCCCGACCGAGTTGGCGTGGAAGTAGTCGTACGGCAGGTGCGCGGAGTCGCCCTCGGGCAGCGGCGCGTACGACTCGGACAGCTCGACGTGGTCCCGGGCCCGCCACTCGAAGATCCGCTTGCCGGTCCTGATGTCGATCTCCTGGATGACCCCGTCGTGCAGCACGCCGTCGGCCGGCCCGCCCAGCGCCGACAGGTCGTACGGGACCGGGTCGTAGACCCAGAAGATCGCGGTGTCGTCCGGCGTGATCACGAAGTCGTGCTGGTCGGCCTGCTCGGAGCCCGCCGCCCGGACCCGGGTGATCTCCCGGTACGAGGTGTCCGCGATGACGAACTCGCCCTGCCCGACGCCCTGCCCGCCGGTGCCGCCGATGGTCCCTTCCCACCAGGTCAGGACCGGCTTGTTCTGGTACTGCTGGACCTTGAAGTCGATCGCCACCGTGGCCGGGTCGGGCACCTTGCGGAACCAGACCGGCGAACCCTTGTCGTCCACGATCAGCGGGCCCCACAGCCCGGCACCGGAGGCGGGCGTCAGAAAGATGTAACCGGGGGCGGTCGCGTTGGCCGGCGTGGTGATCGTGACGTCGGGCAGCGTGCGCAGGTCGGGGCGGGACCGGTACTTCGCGGGGCCGGCCTGCGGGGCGGCCTGCGGGGTCTCAGCGTCGTCCTGGCCGGCGGCGATCGCATAGCCGGCCCCGGCCCCGGCCGCGGAGAACACCACGGCCCCGCCGACGCCGAGCAGGAGGTTGCGGCGCGAGAGTTTGGCTTCGGTCACGGGGCCAGCTTTCCCCGTTTCGATGGTGATCTACCTCGATGCGGGATGAGAATTGCCTGTGAGCCCGGCATAGATGTCGATGAGTCGCCGGGTCACCACGTCCGGGTGGAAAGCCCGCAGGTAGCGGTCGCGGGCGGCGGGCGCGACAGCCGCGGCGTCGACGCGGGCGATCGGCAGCGCGGTGGCCAGCTTCTCCGGGTCGGGCCCGACCGCCCAGCCCGCCGGGGTCACGGTCTCGCCGATCCCGAGCAGGTACGGGATCCCGCCGACGTCGGTGCCGAGCACCGGCCGGCCCGCGGCCATCGCCTCCAGGATCACCGTCGGCAGCACGTCGTCCCAGGTCGGCACGGCCACGATGACGGCGGCGGCGCGGCGGGCGGCGACCATGCCGGCCTGGTCCAGCGCGCCGAGATAGGTGACGTCGGCCCGCTCGGCCGCGGCCTGCTCGGCCAGCGGACGCAGCTCCCCGTCGCCCGCGATGCGCAGCTGCCCCAGGGCCCCGTCGGGGTGCCGGCGCCACGCGTCGAGCAGCAGCGCCAGGCCCTTCTCCGGGGAGAGCCGGGCGGCGTACAGGAAACCGTCACCCAGCGGCTCCGGATCGCCGGGATCCGGCAGTCCGTTCGGCTTGATCACGATGCGGTCATCCGGAATGCCGTAGTTCCGCAGGTGCTCGGCGATCCGCCCGGTGAGCGCGATGTAGCGGTCCACCGACTTCCAGGTCGGCCGGTGCACCGCCAGCGTGGTCGCCATCAGGGCACTCTGCGCCGCCGAGCCGCGGTAGCACTTGTGCACGACGGCCGGCCAGCCCACCACCTTGCCCCGGCAGTCGTGGCAGTTGTGCCCGTCCCGGAAGTAGAGCCCGGACGAGCAGACCTGCCGGTAGTTGTGCACGGTCTGCACGACCGGCACGCCATGCGCGTGCGCGGTCCGCACGACCGACGGCGACAGCAACGGGTACGGGTTGTGCAGGTGCAGCAGATCCGGGCGCTCCCGCCGCAGCAGGTCGGCGAGGTCCCGCTGGGCCGCCCGGCCGAAGATCGGCGACAGCGGCAGCAGGGCCTTCTGCGCCAGCGGCAGCTCCCCGATCGAGTCGGAGGCGCGCTGGAACGGCAGCACCTCGATCCCGGCCGCCGTGAGCTGCGCGATCTCCGTGTCGACGATGACGTTCTCGCCGGACGGGATGGCCTCGCGATATCTGTTGTGCGCTACGACGACCTTCACGCCGGGAAACGCTACCGTTGAGGGCGTGCCGGAGCTTCCCGAGGTCGAGGCGCTCGCTGCGTACCTGCGGGAGCGTGCGGTCGGCCGTACAGTCCAGCGTTTCGAGGTCTCGTCCTTCAGCGCGCTGAAGACCTACGACCCGCCCGCCTCCGCCGTCGCCGGCCTGGTCGTCACCGCCGCCGGCCGGCACGGCAAGTTCCTGGATCTCACGCTCGGCACGGACCTTCACCTGGTCGTGCACCTGGCCCGGGCCGGCTGGCTGCACTACCGCGAGTCGTTCAAGTCGCCCGCCCCGCTCAAGCCGGGCAGCGGGCCGATCGCGATCCGGGTACGCCTGGACGACGAGTCCGGCTTCGACCTGACCGAGGCCGGCACCCAGAAGTCACTGGCGGCGTACCTCGTGCGTGACCCGGCCGAGGTGCCCGGCGTGTCGCGGCTGGGGCCCGACGCGCTGGAGGTCGACCGCGACCAGTTCGCCGAGCGGCTGCGCAGCCGCCGCGGCCAGGTCAAGGGCGTGCTGACCGACCAGGAGGTGCTGGCCGGCATCGGCAACGCCTACTCCGACGAGATCCTGCACGTGGCCCGGATGTCGCCGTTCGCGCTGACCAGCAAGCTGACCGACGAGCAGATCACCACCCTGTTCGAGGCCATGCGGCAGGTGGAGACCGACGCCGTGACCCGCTCGGTGGGGCAGAAGGCCGCCGAGCTCAAGGGGGAGAAGCGCGCCGGGATGCGGGTCCACGCCCGTACGGGTCTGCCGTGTCCTGTGTGCGGCGACACGGTCCGCGAGGTCTCCTTCGCGGACAAGAGCCTGCAGTACTGCCCGACCTGCCAGACAGGCGGAAAGCCGCTCGCCGACCGCCGGTTGTCCAAGTTGATCCGATAGTCACGCAGCGTGCACATACCGTTCCGTGGGGGAAAGCGGGCACAACGTCCCCTTCTTCTGGACCGTTCCATCGGTATAGTGGCCCGGTCCCACGCTTCGTGCGCGGCGCGCTAGGGACCGGCGGCCCCGCCGGAGCCCCCAGGGCCGTGGCGGTGCGTAATGTTCTCGGTGTGGGCGGTACGTGATGCGGGAGGACGTAGGCGAGGTGACCACAAGCCTCCAACGCCCGGGAACCAGCAAGAGCCGGAGCGGCATGCCGTACGACAGTTTCGAGTGGCAACAGGAGCCGCCGCCCAGCAACGGCGTACCCCGGTCGGCCTGGACCCGTTCCCACCGCCGGCTGTCGCGCTGGCACCGGCCGTACACGTTGATCCTGATCATCCTGGATTTCGTCTCGGCCATCCTGGCCAGCGCCCTGGCCGTCACCTTCATCCAGAAGGCCAGCTCGGGTTTCCAGGGCCGGGAGAACATCTTCTACTTCGTCGCCTTCGTCGGCCTGCCACTGGGCTGGATCTTCACGCTCTGGGCCAACGGCAGCTACGACCGGCGCTACCTCGGGCTGGGCAGCGAGGAGTTCAAGCGGGTCTTCCGCTCCTCCATCACGGTCGTGGCCGCGGTCTCACTGCTGGCCTTCGGCACACGCACCCAGCTCTCCCGCGTGACGGTGGCCTACGTCTGCGTCGCCGCCCTGATCTTCATCCTGTTCTGCCGCTACTCGGCCCGGCAGGTGCTGCACGTGGCCCGGCGGCGCACCGGTCACGGCGCGCACCGGATGATCCTGATGGGCACGCTGCCCGAGGCCCTCGAGGTCTACACGGCCGTCACCCGCAGCCCCGCCGCCGGCCTCATCCCGGTGGCCATCCACCTCACCGACGGTTACTCCGCGGCCAGAGGCATCGAGACACCCGTGCCGGTCTACGCCGGCCGGGACGTGCTCGCCCTGGTCCGTGAGGTCGGCGGCGACACGATCGCGGTCTGCGGCTCGGCCAGCGCCGAGCCCGGCGAGCTGCGCCGGCTGGCCTGGGCCCTGGAGGGCACCGGCGTCGACCTGGTGGTCGCCCCGCAGCTCACCGACATCGCCGGCCCGCGCGTGCACATCCGCCCGATCGAGGGCCTGCCGCTGCTGCACGTCGAGGAGCCGACGCTGTCCGGCCCCGGCTGGCTGGCCAAGAACCTGCTCGACCGGGTCGCCGCCTTCTTCGGCCTGCTCTTCCTCAGCCCGGTCCTGGCCGTGATCGCCATCGGCATCAAGATGGCCAGCCCCGGCCCGGTCTTCTTCCGCCAGCCCCGGGTCGGCCACGAGGGCCACACCTTCCGGGTGTGGAAGTTCCGGACCATGGACGTGGACGCCGAGGAACGCAAGGCGACGCTGGAGGAGCTCAACGAGGCCGACGGCATGCTCTTCAAGATGAAGGAGGATCCCCGGATCTTCCGGTTCGGGAGCAAGCTGCGGGCCACCTCCCTGGACGAGCTGCCCCAGCTGATCAACGTGCTCAAGGGCGAGATGTCGCTGGTCGGGCCGCGCCCGCTGCCCGCCGACGACGGCGACTACCTGGGCGACGTGCGGCGGCGGCTGCTGGTGCGCCCGGGCATCACCGGCCTGTGGCAGGTGTCGGGCCGCTCGGACCTGTCTTGGGACGAGGCGGTCCGGCTGGACCTCTACTACGTCGACAACTGGTCGCTCACGTACGACCTGGGCATCCTCTGGCGGACCATCTGGGTAGTGCTGAAGCGCAAGGGCGCGTATTAACTCCACGCGCTGGTTTTTCCGGAAGTTTCCGGTCAGGATGCGTGCGTGGCTGGTCAGGTCGGCAGTGTGCTGGCGGTTCTTGCCGTGCTGGCCGCTCTGGTCGGTGCGGTCGTCGCCGTGCTGCGGCTACGGGCCCGGCGAGGGATCGCCACGGCGGGACAGCGGGCCACCTACGACGTACTGCACACCGCTTCACTGGCTGCCGAGCCGCTGCGTACCGGGCTGACCCCGTCGTCGGCCGCCAAGGCCGCGCGGCATCTGCGGCGCCTGGTCGGCGCGCCCGGGCTCACCGTCGCCGACGGCGAGCGGTGCCTGGCCTTCGACGGGCGCGGCGGGCACCA
>NZ_JBEZGQ010000099.1:0-15156 GCF_040650095.1 Actinoplanes sp. NPDC048791
CCGGCGGGTGCCCGGAGACATGGGTGGTCCAGGAATCCGGCTGGAAGTCGAGAATCCGAGCAGCGAACCCTCGCAGCATCGCCGGCACGTCGGTGCCCGGCGCCGATCCCGATGACCCGCGATGCCGCTACGGGTGTGTGGTCCGTGCGGGGTTCGCAGGACTGGAAGGGCAAGGACTACCGGTACCGGGTCACCGCCTGGCAGCCCGCGGCGAACAAGCTGGTCACGGCCTCGGTCACCGACCCGTACTCGGTGGCCCTGTCGCCCGATTCCACCCACAGCCGGATCGCTGACCTGAGTGACCCGGCGCAGACCCCGGCCGGCTGGGCCGGGTTGCGCAAGCCGGCTCAGAAGCCGGGCAAGGTGCAGATCTCCGAGCTGTCGGTGCGGGACTTCTCCATCGGCGACACCACCGTCCCGGTCGCCGCGCGCGGCACCTACGCGGCGTTCACCGACCCCGGCACGGCCGGCATGAAGCAGCTCCGGTCGCTGAGCAAGGCCGGTACCACCCACGTGCACCTGCTGCCGGTCTTCGACTTCGCCACCATCCCGGAGAAGCGCGCCGACCAGCAGCAACCGGCCTGTGACCTGGCCGCGCTGCCGCCGGACTCCGCGGAGCAGCAGAAATGCGTGGCCGCGGTGGCGGCGAAGGACGGCTACAACTGGGGCTACGACCCGCTGCACTACACGACCCCCGAGGGTGGTTACGCCGTCGACCCGGACGCCCGCACCCGGGAGTTCCGCGAGATGGTCGCCGGGCTCAACCGCGACGGCCTGCGGGTGGTCCTGGACGTCGTCTACAACCACACCTCGGCGGCCGGCACCGACCCGCACTCGGTGCTCGACCAGATCGTGCCCGGCTACTACCAGCGGCTGCTGGAGGACGGCACGGTGGCCAACTCCACCTGCTGCGCCAACACCGCGCCCGAGCACACCATGATGGGCAAGCTGGTCGTCGACTCGCTGGTGACCTGGGCCAAGGCGTACAAGGTCGACGGTTTCCGCTTCGACCTGATGGGCCACCACCCGAAGGCCAACATCCTGGCCGTGCGGGCCGCGCTCGACAAGCTGACGGTCGCCCGCGACGGGGTCGACGGCAAGAGCATCTACCTGTACGGCGAGGGCTGGGACTTCGGCGAGGTCGCGGGCGACGCCCGCTTCGTGCAGGCCACCCAGAAGAACATGGCTGGTACGGGTATCGCCACGTTCAACGACCGGCTCCGCGACGCCGTCCGCGGTGGCGGCCCGTTCGACGACAACCCGCGCATCCAGGGCTTCGGCTCCGGCCTGTTCACCGACCCCAACGGCGACCCGGCCAA
The DNA here is from genome assembly GCF_040650095.1 of Actinoplanes sp. NPDC048791. NCBI lineage: Bacteria > Bacillati > Actinomycetota > Actinomycetes > Micromonosporales > Micromonosporaceae > Actinoplanes > Actinoplanes sp. NPDC048791. Next base: position 1,320 of record NZ_JBEZGQ010000099.1, read on the forward strand.
CGGCACCGCGGCCGAGCAGAAGGCCCGCCTGCTGCACTACCAGGACCTGATCAAGGTCGGGCTCAGCGGCAACCTGGCGGGCTACCGGTTCACCTCCTCCACCGGTACGCCGGTGACGGGCGCGCAGGTCGACTACAACGGCTCGCCGGCCGGCTACACCGCGGCGCCGGGCGAGGCGATCACCTACGTGGACGCGCACGACAACGAGATCCTGTTCGACGCGCTGGCGTACAAGCTGCCGCAGCGGACCTCGGCGGTGGACCGGGCCAGGATGCAGTCCGTGGCGCTGGCTACGACCGCCCTCGGCCAGGGCCCCGGCTTCGTGACCGCGGGCAGTGAACGGCTGCGCTCGAAGTCGCTGGACCGCAACTCGTTCAACTCCGGCGACTGGTTCAACCAGATCAGCTGGGACTGCGCGAAGGGCAACGGCTTCGGCCGCGGCCTGCCCCCGGCGGCTGACAACGAGGCCAAGTGGCCGTACGCGAAACCGCTGCTGGCCGATGAGAAGCTGGTCCCCGGCTGCGACGCGGTGAATCTGGCCGACGCCCGCTACCGGGAGCTGCTGGCGATCCGCAAGTCGTCGCCGGTCTTCGGGCTGCCGACCGCCGCCGAGGTGCAGAAGCGCCTGTCGTTCCCGCTCTCCGGCGCCGCCGAGACGCCCGGCGTGATCACCATGCAGCTCGACGGGCGCGGCCTGGACCCCCGCTGGAAGTCGGTCACCGTGGTCTTCAACGCCACCCCGGCGACGGCGACCCAGACCGTACCGGCGCTCAAGGGCGCGACCGTCGGCCTGCACCCGCTGCAGCACGAGCCGGCGTCGTTCGACCGGGCCACCGGCACCCTCACGGTGCCGGCCCGGACCACAGCGGTGTTCGTGCGGAACTGATCGGCTCTGGACTAACCGGCCTGCCGGTGGTCACCCTGGCTGCATGGGTGACTACCGGCAGGCGTACGAGCGCAGTCTCCGCGACCCCGAGGGCTTCTGGCGCGACGCCGCCGATGCCATCGACTGGGACAGCCCACCGGACCGGATCTTCGACACCCGGTGGTTTCCCGACGCCCGGCTCAACACCTGCCACAACGCCCTGGACCGGCACGTGGCCGGCGGGCGGGGCGATCAGGCCGCCCTGATCCATGACAGCCCGGTGACCGGGACGCTGCGCACGTACACGTACCGGGAGCTGCGCGACGAGGTGGCGCTGTTCGCGGGCGCCCTGCGGCGGCTCGGCGTCGGCCCGGGCGACCGCGTGGTCGTCTACCTGGCCATGGTCCCGGAGGCGGTCATCGCCATGCTGGCCTGCGCCCGTCTCGGCGCCGTCCACTCCGTCGTCTTCGGCGGCTTCGGCGCGCCCGAGCTCGCGGCGCGCATCGACGACGCCCGGCCGAAGGTGATCGTGGCCAGCTCGTGCGGGGTCGAGGCCGCGCGCGTGGTCGCCTACAAGCCGTTGCTCGACCGCGCTCTGGGCCTGGCCGCACACGAGCCCGCGCGCTGCGTCATCCTCCAGCGCCCGCAACTGGTCGCCGACCTGGTGCCCGGCCGCGACCTGACCTGGGACGAGGCGCTGGCCGGGGCTGAGCCGGCGGAGTGCGTACCGGTGGCGGCGACCGACCCGCTCTACATCCTCTACACCTCCGGCACGACCGGCCGCCCGAAGGGCGTGGTCCGGGACAACGGCGGCCACGCGGTCGCGTTGCGCTGGTCCATGGAGGCGATCTTCGCGGCGGGCCCGGGCGATGTCTTCTGGGCCGCGTCCGACGTCGGCTGGGTCGTCGGCCACTCCTACATCGTGTACGCGCCCCTGCTCACCGGGGCCACCACCGTGCTGTACGAGGGCAAGCCGGTCGGCACCCCGGACGCGGGCGCGTTCTGGCGGGTGGTGGCCCAGCACCGGGTCAACGTCATGTTCACCGCCCCGACGGCGATCCGCGCGGTCAAGAAGGAGGACCCCGAGGGCAAGCTGCTCACGGGGCACGACGTGTCGAGCCTGCGGTTGCTGTTCCTGGCCGGTGAGCGGCTCGACCCGGAGACCTACACGTGGGCGGGGGAGCGGCTCGGCGTACCGGTGATCGACAACTGGTGGCAGACCGAGACCGGCTGGCCGATCGCCGCCAGCCCCCGCGGCCAGGAGACGCTGCCCACCAAGCCGGGCTCGCCGTCGGTGCCGGTGCCCGGCTACCGCGTCCGCGTGGTCGACCCGGCCGGCGTGGACGTGCCCCCGGGCGAGGACGGCTCGATCGTCATCGACCTGCCGCTGCCGCCGGGCTGCCTGCCGACGCTGTGGCAGGACGACGAACGCTACGTGCGCTCCTACCTGTCGGCGTTCCCCGGCTCCTACCTGACCGGCGACGGCGGCCGCTTCGACGCCGACGGCTACCTGTACGTGATGGGCCGCACCGACGACGTCATCAACGTGGCCGGCCACCGCCTCTCCACCGGCGCGATGGAAGAGGTGCTGGCGGCCCACCCGGCGGTCGCCGAATGCGCGGTGATCGGCGTCCACGACCCGCTCAAGGGCCAGCAGCCACGCGGCTTCGTGGTGCTCAAGTCCGGCGCCGACATCGACCCGGAGCAGCTGAGCGCCGAGCTGGTGGCGATGGTCCGCGACCGGATCGGCCCGGTGGCGGCGCTGCGCCGGGTCGACGTGGTCCCGGGCCTGCCCAAGACCCGCTCCGGCAAGATCCTGCGCCGCACGATGCGGGGCATCGCCGACGGCACCCCGGAACCGGTCCCCTCGACCATCGAGGACCCGGCGGTCCTCGACGCCCTCCGCCCGATCCTCACCGACTGATCAGGTGTTGTGCGGTCGCCGGGCCACCAGCAGGACATGGGTGACCGGCCAGTCCAGCGGAGTGCCGTCGAGCGTGGCCAGTGACGCCGTGGGGGCGATCCGGTTGTCGATGATCCAGTCGTTGCGGGAGGTGCCCGAGGCCGGGTCCACTTCGAAGCCGACGTCGGCCAGCAGCGATTTCCAGTCCGCGTACTCCAGGCCGCAGAACTGCTCGTGGGTCTCCGACAGCCAGTTGTCGGCGTAGTCCTTGCGGGTCAGGTAGTCCATCGCGGCGCCCAGGGTGAGCTCTACCGTGCCGCCGTCCTGTCCGTCCTGTCCGTCCTGTCCGTCGGCTCCGTCGGCTCCGTCGGGGGAGTAGGTGAACGGGAAGCGGAAGTCCACGGCGAACTGGTCCAGGCGGGCCCGGGTCGACAGGCCGCCTACGTACGCCGCGACCTCCTCGGGGGACAGTTCGGCCAGGTCCTCGCGGGCGGTGGCCGGGTTGGCGCCGTCGGTCCGGTCCAGGGTCAGCCGCACCTGGCGGTCGCGGCCGTCGGGGCCGCAGACGTCGCTGTTGATCCAGACGCCGCCCGGCGCGGTGTGGTCGTAGATGGCCTGCGCGAACCGGCGCAACGACGCCCAGCGGTCCCCGTAGGACCAGATCTCGTGGGTCAGCGCGAACGTCAGCGTCGTGTCGATGGAACGTTCCGGGAAGATCGCGCCGCCCAGCACGTTGCGGCGGTAGAAGAAGACGTTGGCGTTGTCGAACACGCCCTGGGCCTTCTTGTGCATGCACTCCTCGTACAGGTGCCGGGCGATCTCCACGCCGATCAGGTCGCTCTCGCGCAGCGCCGGCTCCCGGTCGGCCAGCTCCAGCACCGCGCCCGCGCCGCAGCCGATGTCGACGATCCGGCCCGGCCGTACGTGCCGGTGGACCTGCCCCCACTTGCGGGCGGCGCTGTCGGCGAACGCCTCCACGTAGGTGCGGTAGTTGCGGGTCGCGGTCAGCCCGCCCTCCGCGCCGACCACCGGGTCGTTGACCACCGTGCGCACGCTCTCCACCAGCTGGTAGCGGTCGAAGACGTCGACGGTCGCCGGATGGGCCAGCTCCCGCCAGCTCTCGTCGCCGGCCGCCAGCCGCAGCAGCACGTCCCACGGGCGGGCCGGTTCCGGCGTGCTGTCGGCCTCCACCCCGGCGATGGAGAAGCCGAGGGCGGTGTAGAGCGCCGCGACCGCCGGGGTCGAGCAGGCCACCACGGTGTTGGCCGGGGTCAGCTCCAGGCCGGTCGCCACCGTGATGTTCTTCAGCGTCACCTCGGCGAAACGCTCGGTGGGGGCGGTGTCGAAGACCGGCACCACCACGGAACGCAGCCCGGTCAGCACGCTGAACCGCTCGATGGCCGCCTCCCGGCGGTGGTACGGCACCGGATTACGCTTCGTGTTCTCGTGGTTCGCCGAGGTCACGGCCCAGACAATGGTCACATCCGGCCACCGCCGCAGGTACTCGGCCTGGAAGCGGGTAAGGACGTGATGGCGGCCCGGGAAGAGCACGAAGGTTGTTTCCACCTGGTCGTTGATACCGTACGGAGACGCCGACCACGAGCAGCGGAGACTGTGATGCCTCAACGATCTGATCGACGGCACCGGGTAGTGGTCGTCGGAGCCGGCTTCGGCGGGCTGTTCGCCACCAAGTCCCTGCGCAAGGCCGACGTCGACGTCACCCTCATCAACGGCACGGCGTACCACCTGTTCCAGCCGCTGCTGTACCAAGTGGCGACCGGGATCCTGTCCGAGGGCGAGATCGCCCCGCCGATCCGCGAGATCCTCCGCCGCCAGGACAACGTCGACGTGAAACTCGGCTGGGTCAGCGACATCGACGTGGCCGCCAGGACGGTCGCGGTCGAGGCGCCCGGCATCGACTACACCGTCGAGTACGACACGCTGATCGTCGCCGCGGGCGCCTCGCAGTCCTACTTCGGCAACGACAAGTTCGCCGACCACGCCCCCGGCATGAAGAGCATCGACGACGCGCTGGAGCTGCGCGCCCGCATCTTCGGCGCGTTCGAGCTGGCCGACCTGCACACCGACCCGGCCGAGATCGAACGCTGGATGACCTTCGTGGTGGTCGGCGCGGGCCCGACCGGGGTCGAGATGGCCGGGCAGATCGCCGAGCTGGCCCACCGCACCCTGCCGGGCCAGTACAAGCACATCGACCCCCGCAAGGCCCGGATCATCCTGATCGACGCCCTCGACGCGGTGCTGAACACCTTCGGCGACCACCTGTCCACCCGCGCGCTGCGCCAGCTGCACCTGCTCGGCGTAGAGGTGGAACTGGAGACCAAGGTGGTCGACGTGGACGCCACCGGCATCGAGGTGGACACCAAACGAGGCCACCAGCGCATCGAGTCGATGACCAAGATGTGGGCCGCCGGCGTGGCCGCCCCGCCCCTGGCCCGCAAGCTCGCCGAACAGGCCGGCGCCGAAACCGACCGGGCCGGCCGGGTCAAGGTCAACCCGGACTGCACCCTGCCCGGCCACCCGGAAATCTTCGCCGTCGGCGACATGATCTCGCTGAACCAGCTGCCCGGCGTCGCCCAGGTGGCCATCCAGAGCGGCCGGTACGCGGCGGACCAGATCAAGCGCCGGCTGGCCGGCAAGGAGCCCGCCGGGCCGTTCAAGTACTTCGACAAAGGCAGCATGGCTACCATCTCCCGCTTCTCAGCGGTGGCCAGCGTGGGCAAGCTGCGCGTCTCGGGCTTCCTGGGCTGGCTGATGTGGCTGGCGGTGCACCTGCTGTACCTGGTCGGCTTCAAGAACAGGGTCACGGCGGTGCTGCACTGGGCGGTGAGCTTCCTGGGCCGGGGCCGCTCGGAGCGGGTGGCTACGTTCCAGCAGGCTTACGCGCGCGCGGCGGTTCGCGAATACGGCGACCCGTTCGAACGCCGCAAGGCGGCGGCAGCCGAGGCGATGAGCCAGCCAAGCGACCCGGCCAGTCCGTCCGCCTCCGGCCCCGCCACCTCAGCCACCTCAGCCACCCCCGGCCCCGGCTCCGCGGAGTCCGGCGCCACCTCGGCATCAGCCGGCCCAGCAATCAGATAACCCGCCGGTCCGGCCCCCTCCGCCGGTCCGGCCCTCTCCGCCGGTCCGGCCTCGTCCGCTGGTCCGGGTTCCGTGCTGGTCCGGGTTCCGTGCCGGCCTGGATCCCGTGCCGGCCTGGACCCCGTGCCGGTCCGGACCCCTGCCGGTCCGATTCCCGTGCTGGTCCGAGTCTTGTGCCCGTCCGTGCCCCTTGCCGGAGTGGACCCAGTGCTGGTCTCGGTCCTGTACCGGTCCCGACCCTGTGCCGGTTCGGGCTTCGTGCCGGTTCGGGCTTCGTGCCGGTCCGGGCTCCGTGCCGGTCCGGACTCCGTGCCGTGCCGGGCTCCGAGCGGTCCGGTCCGGACCCCAACCCAGTCAGGTCCTAGCCCTTCCCCGTCCCCTCCCCATCCCACCAGATCTTGGTAGCGGCTGGCTGTCCTGGCGGCTGTCATGTCCCGGGACATGTGGCAAGGGGATGTCCCGGGACATGTGTCAGGGTTTGTTGATCATGGTTGTGTTCGGGTGAGGGTGATGTAGTTGCGGTCCGGGTCGAGGTGGAAGTGGCCCAGGGGTCGGCCGTCGCTCTGGTAGATGGTGATGTGGTTGCGGTCGCGGATAGCGGTCACGGTGGTGCCGGCGTGGCTGGTGCCGACGCTGGTGCGGTGTCCGGCGACTGCGATGGCGCCGGTGGTGGCCACGGTGCAGTGGTGCAGGGTGGCGTCGGTCTGCATCGGTAGGCTGGCGGGTCCTCCGATGCTGGCTGCGGTGGTCCAGGCCTGTGCGGGGGTGACCCGGCCGGGTAGGGCACTGTGGTGGCGTCGGGTGTTGTAGTAGTCGCGGTAGATGTTCAGCAGGGCTTGGAGACCGGTCAGGGTGTCCGGTGGTGGTTGGGTGTTGAGCCATTTTCTTGAGGTTCTGGTGGTGGCGTTCGACCTTGCCGCAGGTTTGCGGGTGGTAGGGGCTGGAGTTGATCGGCCGGGCCCCGTGGTCGACCAGGCACTGCACGAAGGTGGAGATCGTGCCGGGTTGGGTGCGGCGGCTGGTGAACGCTGAGCCGTTGTCCGACAGCACGATCGCGGGAACGCCGTAGGTGTCGAAGGCGCGCCGGATCGCGGTGACCGCCGCGGCTGCGGTCTCGCCCGGCGCGGCGTGGCAGGCGAGCAGCAGGCGGGTGCAGTCGTCCAGGACGTCGAAGACGACCACCGGGGTGCCGTCGATCAGTTTCACTTCAGTGCCGTCGATCTGGTAGCAGTCACGGGGTCGGGCATAGGCGAAGCGTCGCCAGGAACTGCGAGGCCGTTTCGCGGGGGTGCGGGCCAGTAGGTCGTGACGGGTCAGGACCCGGTTGATCGTCGACCGTGAGGGCACCCGCCAGTCCGCAGCGGTCCGGGCATGGATCTCGGTCAGACGGTCGCGGATGAAATCAGCGCCGTTGTCCGGGCCCAGCTCGGCGCGGAGTTTGCAGATCCAGGTGTCCAGCTCCGCCGGTGTCATCTGCGGGCTGTGATGGGGCCGGCGGGACCGGGGTTGCCACTGGCCTTCAGCGCGGATCCGTGCCCGGTGCCGGTAGACGGTGCGAGGCGATACGCCGTGTACCCGGGCGAACGCGGCCGCGTTCAGATCAACCCCAGCAGCCAACTGGGCATCGAGCAGGTTCATCACATGCCGCCGCAAAGCCATGTACGGCAGGACACACCCACACGCTCAAGATCCTGCACGGGTGACACATGTATCGGGACATCACCACTGACACATCTCATGGGACTGAAGAGCCGATATGGCGGCCATTTTCTACCAAGATCTTCCCGCCGGGGCGAGCCGGGAGGCGGGGCCGAGAGGCGAGCCGGTAGGGCAAGCCGGTAGGGCGAGCCGGGGGCGACGCATCGGGCGGGCGCGTGAGGTGGAGGCGTAGCCGGGGGGTGCCCGCTGTGCGGGCGAGGGTGAGTGGTCCCGCACCTGGCAGGGAGCGCAGCGACCGGTCTCGGCGGGAGCGACGGCCAGCACCATGCAACCAGGCACGACCGGAATTTGATCTTGCTCTTCTGCTCGGTCCCCGGGCGACCGCGTGAATTTGATTTCTCTCTCACATAGCTTCAAAGCAGGAGCCGGGTAGGCAACAATGTTACCGGCGAGTAGCATGGAGTCCCCGCCTGCAAGGAGGCTTGTTGTGCCCCGAGTAAGCCGTGAGGTCGTCTTCGTCGACGGCGTCCGCACCCCGTTCGGCAAGGCGGGCGGCATGTATGCCGAGACCCGCGCCGACGATCTGGTGATCCGCTGCATCCGCGAGTTGATGCGGCGCAATCCGCAGCTGCCGCCCGAGCGGGTGGACGAGGTGGCCATCGCCGCCACCACGCAGATCGGCGACCAGGGCCTGACCATCGGCCGGACCGCCGCGCTGCTGTCCGGGCTGCCCAAGACCGTGCCCGGCTACGCCATCGACCGGATGTGCGCCGGCGCCATGACCGCGGTGACCAACGTCGCCGGCGGCATCGCCATGGGCGCCTACGACGTCGCCATCGCCGGCGGTGTCGAGCACATGGGCCGGCACCCGATGGGCGAGGGCGTCGACCCCAACCCGCGGATCCTGGCCGAGAAGCTCGTCGACCCGTCCGCCCTGGTCATGGGGGCCACGGCGGAAAACCTGCACGACCGGCTGCCGGGCATCACCAAGGAGCGGGCCGACGCGTTCGGGCTGGCCTCGCAGGAGAAGACCGCCAAGGCGTACGCGAACGGCAAGCTCCAGCCCGACCTGGTCCCGGTGGCCGTGCGCGACGCCGAGCAGGGCTGGGGCCTGGCCACCGCCGACGAGGCGCCGCGGGAGACCTCGATGGCCAAGCTCGCGACCCTCAAGACCCCGTTCCGCCCGCACGGCAAGGTCACCGCGGGCAACGCGGCCGGCCTCAACGACGGCGCCACCGCGGCCCTGCTGGCCAGCGAGGACACCGCCCGCGAGCTGGGCCTGCCGGTCGCCATGCGGCTGGTCAGCTACGGCTTCGTCGGCGTCGAGCCCGAGGTCATGGGGTACGGCCCGATCCCGTCCACGGAGAAGGCCCTGCGCCTGGCCGGCCTGACCATCGACGACATCGGCCTGTTCGAGCTGAACGAGGCGTTCGCGGTGCAGGTCCTGGCGTTCCTCGACCACTTCGGCATCGCCGACGACGACCCGCGGGTCAACCCGTGGGGCGGCGCCATCGCCATCGGCCACCCGCTGGCCAGCTCCGGCGTGCGGCTGATGACCCAGCTGGCCCGGCACTTCGAGGAGCACCCCGAGGTGCGGTACGGCATCAACGCCATGTGCATCGGTATCGGCATGGGCGGCACTGTGATCTGGGAGAACCCCCACTGGGAAGGTGCGGACAAGTGACCACGGCTCTGCCTGAATACCCGAACGAGGTCGTGACCAAGGCGCTGCTGCGTCTCGTGAAAGTGCCGGGGCTGGACAAGCCCGCGGCGCTGATCACCCTCGACAACGGCCTGGACTACAAGAAGCCGAACAGCTTCGGCCCGGCCGGGCTGCGCTCGCTCGACGAGGCGATCACCAAGGCCACCGAGGCCGAGCCGGCGTTCATCGCGCTGACCGGCAAGCCGTACATCTTCTGCGTCGGCGCCGACATCACCGGCATGCCGTTCATCACCCAGCGGGAGCAGGCTGTCGCCCTCGGCGAGCTGGGGCACGCGGTCTTCGCCCGGCTCAAGAACAGCAGCATCCCGACGTTCGCGTTCATCAACGGCGCGGCGCTCGGCGGTGGCCTCGAGGTTTCCCTGCACTGCCACTACCGCACGGTGTCGACCGGGGCCGCGGCGCTGGGCCTGCCCGAGGTCGCGATCGGCCTGATCCCCGGCTGGGGCGGCAGCCAGCTGCTGCCCAACCTGATCGGCGTGCCGGGCGCGGCCCAGGTGATCCTGCAGAACCCGCTGACCCAGAAGGTGCTCCGGCCCAAGCAGGCCCGCGAGCTGGGCATCGCCGACGAGCTCTTCGAGGCGGCCGACTTCCTCGAGCGCTCGCTGGAGTGGGCCACCGGCGTCGTCAAGGGCGAGGTCACGGTTGAGCGCCCCGAGGTCGACAAGGACATGTGGGATGGCGTGCTCTTCTTCGCCAAGCAGCAGCTCGACGAGCGCCTGCACGGCGCGGTCCCGTCGGCCAACAAGGCCCTCGAGCTGCTCGCACTGGCCAAGGACGCCTCGTTCGAGGACGGCACCGCCGCGGAGACCCAGGCGCTCGCCGACCTGATCATGGGCGACGAGTCCCGCGCCAGCCTGTACGCGTTCGACCTGGTGCAGCGCCGCGCGAAGCGCCCGGTGGGGGTGCCGGACAAGTCGCTGGCCCGCAAGGTCACCAAGGTGGGCATCGTCGGCGCCGGCCTGATGGCCTCGCAGCTGGCCCTGCTGTTCGCCCGCCGCCTGCAGGTGCCGGTGGTCATGACCGACCTGGACCAGACCCGGGTGGACAAGGGCGTCGACTACGTCCGCGGCCAGATCGACAAGATGGTCGGCAAGGGCCGGATGGACGAGGGCACCGCGGCCAAGCTGCGCGGCCTGGTCAGCGGCTCGGTCGACAAGTCCGTCTTCGCCGACGCCGACTTCGTGATCGAGGCCGTCTTCGAGAACCTCGACCTGAAGAAGCAGATCTGGGCCGAGCTGGAAAAGATCGTCACCCCTTCGGCAGTGCTCGCCACTAATACGAGTTCGCTGTCGGTGACGGAAATGGCGGCCGACCTCGAGCACCCGGAGCGGGTGGTCGGCTTCCACTTCTTCAATCCCGTGGCCGTGCTGCCGCTGCTCGAGATCATCAAGGGCGAGCGCACCGACGACGAGACCCTGGCCACGGCGTTCGCGGTCGGCAAGGAGCTGCGCAAGTCGTCGGTGCTGGTCAAGGACGCCCCGGCGTTCGTGGTCAACCGGCTGCTGACCCGCTTCACCAGCGAGGTCTTCAACGCGATCGACGCCGGCACCCCGCTGGACGTGGTCGACACGGCACTGGACCCGCTGGGCCTGCCGATGCGCCCGATCGCGCTGCTCCAGCTCGTCGGCCCGGCGGTCGGGCTGCACGTGGGCGAGACGCTGCACCGGGCGTTCCCGGACCGCTTCGGCGACAGCCCCAACCTCCGCAAGATCGTCGACGCCGGCCTGCCGCTGATGGTCGACGACGAGATCAACCCCGAGGTGGTCAAGCTGGTCGAGGGCGGTTCCGCCCCGCTGACCGGCGACGAGGTACGCCGCCAGGCGCTGGACGCGCTGGCGCAGGAGATCCGGCTGATGCTGGACGAGGGTGTGGTGGCCGAGGCGCAGGACATCGACCTGTGCATGCTGCTGGGCGCCGGCTGGCCGTTCCACCTGGGCGGCGTGACGCCGTACCTGGACCGCAGCGGCACCTCGGAGCGCGTGACCGGCAAGCGTTTCCTGCCGCCGGGCGTGGCAAGCGTGCCCGCCTGACGCGCTGTCCCTGAACGGACCGACGTCCCCGTGCCTGTCCCTTGGCGCGGGGACGTCTTCCGTACCAGCGGCAACCAGCCGGTACGCCGATGACCACCGCCCCCGGCCGACGACTAGGCTCCGACGTGCTGTAGCCCGATCGATGGAGCGTTGATGTCGCAGCCGCCGAACCAGCCCTACTCGGGCCAGCCCCACCCCGGCCAGTCCCAGCCCGGGCCGCCCTACCCGGGCCAGCCCCAGCCTGGGCAGCCCCAGCCGGGTCAGGCCCAGCCGGGCCAGGCTTATCCGGGCGCGTCGCAGCCCGGCCAGCCTCAGCCTGGGCAGGGTTATCCTGGCCAGCCCCAGCCTGGGCAGGGTTATCCGGGTCAGCCGCAGTCCGGGCAGCCTTACTCCGGGCAGGGCTATCCGGGGCCGCCGCCGGGTGGTGAGCAGCCCTGGTCGAGTCCGCCGGGATCGGGTCAGCCGTACCCGGGCCAGCCGGGGTATCCCGGCCAGCCGTACCCGGGCCAGCCGAACCCCGACGTGCCCGCCTCCGTGCCGCCGCAGCCGGGTTATCCCCCGCAGCCGGCCTACGGGCCGCCGTCGTACCCCCCGCCGGACTACACCCAGGTCGACTACAACCAGCCGGATTACACCCAGTCCGGCTACCAGCAGCCGGGTTACCCGCAGCCCGGCTACCCGCAGCCCGGGCCGATGCCGGGCTTCCCGCCGCCGAAGAAGAAGTCGCGGGCGCTGCCGATCACCCTGGTGTCGATCGCGCTGGTGCTGGTCCTCTGCGTCGGTGGCGGCACCGCCGTCTACCTGGCCGGCCGTAACACCGCCGAGGGCATCGCCGACGTCATCTCCTCGGCTGCTCCGACGACCCAGCCGCCCCGGCCGACCGAGCCGGTGACGCCCACCGCCACGATCAGCATCGTCGAGCCGAAGACGCTCGGTGGCCGGCCCAAGGTGACCGATCCGGCCTTCGCGGACCGGGTCGAGCAGCTCGAGAGCAGTCTCGCGCTGGTGCCCGGCGCCACCCAGACCGTCGGTGCGCTCTACGGCACGCCGGCGAAGCAGGACATCGTCGTGGTGGTGGCGGCCAAGACGCTGGTGCCCAACCCGAAGAAGGAGCTGGACAGCGCCTTCACCGGGCGAGGGGTTTCCGAGCTGAAACTGACCGGTGTGGCCAGCATCCCGGCCGGACCGCTCGGTGGCGTGGCGAAGTGCGCCAAGGGCAACGCCGGTGGGGCACCCCTGGCGATGTGCGGCTGGGCGGACGAGGGCAGCTCCGGCCTGGTGTTCTGGTACTTCACCTCGCTGAGCGACGCCAAGAAGGAGTTCATCAAGCTGCGGGGCCAGGTCGAGAAGAAGTCAAACTGACACGCCGGCAGGCCGCGTCACACGTTCGCATCGCTCCTGACACGAACGCGACGCGGTCTATCGGGTTGCGCTCATCGATGCCGTACCGAAACATCGACGCGACAGGATGATCGGCCGGGTCCCGCACGGGTCCCGGTTCTTCGTTTCGAGCTGGCAAGGAGCGTCCGGTGGTACTCCCGCAACTTCGCCGTGTCCGCTGGGCCGTGCGAGCGACCCTGGTCCTGGGCGTCGCGGCCTCCGTGGTCGCGAACATTCTGCACGCCCTGGACAACCCGATCAGCCAGGCGATCGCCGCCTGGCCGCCGCTCGCCCTGCTGCTGACGGTCGAGCTGATCTCGCGGGTCCCGGTCCACCGCCGCTCCCTGGCCTTCGCCCGCCTGATCGCCACGGCAACCATCGCGGGCATCGCGGCCTGGGTCTCCTACTGGCACATGGCGGGCGTAGCAGCCCGCTACGGCGAAACCGGCGCCTCCCCCTACCTCCTCCCCCTGTCGGTGGACGGCCTGATCGTCGTAGCCAGCATCTGCCTCGTCGAACTGGCCGGCCGCATAACCACCCTCGAGACGGAAGCCCGCGCAACAACCGCCCGGCCGGCAACCACCCGGACAACACCCCCGGCCGACGCCAACGCGGCCCCGGACAACGGCGGCGACGACAGCCTGAGCGTGCCCGGCCTGATCCCCGTGCCGTCGCCCGGCAACGCCCGCCGCGGCCCCACGACAACGGCAGCCCTGGCCGAAGTAGCCGCAGCTCTCCCACGAAAGACCCTGCCGAAAACCCGCGGCGCCGAGGTCTCCGCCTTCGCACCGACCCTGACCCGCCAGGCCAGAGTCACCGCATCGACCACCGCACCGACCGCCGAGGCCCCCACCACCAAAGCCGCCACCACCAAGGCAGCCACCTCCAGGGCCGCCAAGGCCACCGACGGCACGAAGCCGCCGGCCAAGCCCCGCCGAACGCCCGCCCAGACCCTGGAAGCGGCCGCGAAGATCCAGGCCGCCCAACCGGACATCACCGAGGCCGACCTGGCGTCGCAACTGGGCATCAGCGCCGCCCGCTGGCGCACAATCCGCCGCCAAGCAGACCAGAACGACCTACGCCTAGCGGCCTGAAGCGAATCCCCCAGCAAGACCAGCACAGGTTTTGGGGGCGGGGATGGTCCACGCAGATATCAAGCCTGACGGTCTGCGTGGGCC
>NZ_JBEZGQ010000100.1:0-15114 GCF_040650095.1 Actinoplanes sp. NPDC048791
CGGCCACTGCCATCGGCGGCAGCGTGGCCACGAACCGCGCCATCATGCCCGTCGCAGGTGTCGTACAGCGAGCGGGGCACCGTAGACCGACGTCGACGCTACGGTGACAGGCGGTCTCGTCCGTTCCGGCGGGCTCATAGTGCTGATCCCGCCCGGTTGTCAGGTGGTCCGAAACAACGGCTCACCGATTGCGAGATCTCGGCGAACGCGCTCGTGGTCAACGGTATGGCTGACAGCGGCGTCCGGAACCCCAGACCCCTTAGCTGAACAGCAACGACTTGGCCAACCTACGAGTGCGTCCGATGCGGTACTGGACGGATTGAGTGAGTTGGAGATCACGGCGATGCCTTAGAGGGAGACGCACGGTAATTCGCGAGGAGTCACCGTACGTCTTTCTGCCTGCTGGCGGTGGTGGGATTTGCACGCCGATGAACGAACATCCGGCGGCATCGGACCAGCGTCACAGGCCGCTGACCACGGACGCTAGTCTGCACTCAAGAATCCTCAACCATCCGCGCCGTGTTGTGCCCGGCTTTCCCGACCCGAACCCTGTCGCCCTGACCGCGAGCAACATGATCACAGACTCAACGCGAAGGTAGATATGTTCCAGGCATTTGGACTAGACGCACTGTATCGGATTCTGGTCGATCATTTTCGAGCTCGAACGAGCAGCCGCCGCCCTGGAACAATTATAAGCCTTGTCGCGGTCGCCATCTCGGCCGCCTTCATCGTCACTGCGGTTCTCCTGGCAGACAAGAACGGCCCCCACCCACTATTGATTGCACCTCCTGCGGTTATCGGGGCCGCAGGTCTGATCACACTGACTGCCGTTCTGGGTTCGTATGCTTCCGGCACGATTTCCGTAGTCAGGAACGAGGATGATCAACTCGCCGAGTTGGCGGCGGCTCGCATAGCCATCGAGAAAGAGATCCGTCAGACTGGCGGCGGGGACGTGTACAGTAACCTCGAGTTGAATCTCAATCAAATTACCGAGTACTACACCATCAACAAGAGCCACGCCCGGAACAGCTTTCGAATCGGCGCCTCCGCTGTCGTTCTAGGATTTATGGCTATTCTCTCTGGAATTGGGTTGCTCTACTACGGCGATAATGACAACCCCACCCTGGCGGTTCCTCTGATCGCAGGTGTCGCAGGGCTGCTGGGCCAGTTCGTAGGGGCCTACTGCTTTTATCTGTACAACCAAGCCTCGCGACAGGTCACCACGTTTTATGGGCGACTCTCTCAGGTTCAGGACACGATGCTGGCGGTTAAGCTGTGCGAGGTGATGACCGACGTCGAGCAGCGCACCGCCGTAACAGTACAGATCATCTCTGCACTGATCTCTCGCTCGGGTTACTCGATGCACACAACGACATCTGATGCGGCATCAACGAAAGAACCAGGTAGTACTACCGAAGCACCCAACAGCAACGCCTGAAACTGTTGCCGAGCCAATGGGCGGTACGAGACACCCCTTTGCCCGACTCCGTAGACCCGCAAACGGCGCGATCATCGTGCGCCACTTCCGCCTGAGGCACGACAGCAGCACAGTTGTACGAAGCTTTGGACCGGAAGGTCGGCGAGCATTGTCACAACCGAGGTCCGCTGCACGCCGAAGCCCCGAGGGACGGAGTCCCGCGCTGGTCGGCATCTCATCGGGCCTCCCCCAGCAAATGGTCCACCTGCCGTGACGACAACAGCCGGCCAGGACTTTCGGTGTGCGGCGAGCACATATCCCGGCTGCGGGACCTGCGTCCGGGCCGCCGGACGAGGCCAACTGAGTCCGAACTACGACCAGACAGAGAGACGCCCGGTGACTCGCGCGGAGTCACCGGGCGTCTGCCCTGCTTGCTGGCGGTGGTGAAGGGATTTGAACCCTTGGAGGGCTTGCACCCTCACACGCTTTCGAGGTCTGTGATCGAGAGTTCGCCGATGATCGGCACCCTGCGTGAGCTGGGCAAGCGGGCTACGCCGGTCGCCCACGACTGTACGCGAACGCTCACGAACGAGACCAAGACTGAGACCACAGACCACAGACCACAGACCACTCATCCCGACGGGAGTTCCTGACCGCTGGACTGCCGTAACCGCCCACTGGCTGTTATACCGGGCAGGTAACGGGCACGGGCTGCACGCCTGACTGACGAGTTCCCCTTCATGCTTCGACTGTTTCGTCGCGACCGCCACGTACGCGGCCATCGCCAGGGCTAGCCTCAGCGGCACTGGCGTTCAATCTCCGAGCGCCCACCTGCGAGCTTCGGGTAGAGGCGTCGGCGACACCAGATCGACACTCGTCTGTACACGGCGACTTGAACCCGTCAGCATGGGGGTTACTGAACGCCGGCCCAGCTCGTTGAACGAGGTGACACTTGACCGAGAAACCCAAGTCGCAGGAGCGAAGTGAGGTAGGCGTGCCACGGCCAAGATCGGCACCACATCGAGAGTCGAAGGTTGATATCGTCGATATAGCTCACGAGACACCGACTGCCCTGAGCGATATTCAGGTCGTACTGGATCATGATGCTCGCCGCCAGTCGAAGTCTTTGTCGACCGCCGTGCCGACAGCTGCAGCGGGACTCTCTGGGGCGTTGGCCGTGATTGGCCTGCTCGCGGATGTCGCTGGTGTTACAAGTTTCGCTTTCCCGTTCGGCACAGGGACTTGGATTGCGGCGTTACTGTTAACGCTAGCGATTCTAGTGGTGCTAACCTATGCAGTTTTCAGGTTCCGCCGCCAAGCTCCTCGCAAGTTCGCGCTAGGAGACATCTCTGATCCGGAGCTACGAAGACTAACCGTGCATGCCACTCGTGACCAGCAGAGCTGGGAGCAAGCCATGGAGGCGCTGTCTACTAGGGGCGCGAAGTGAGCGTTCCCTCCATCGCGCCGGCTGGCGGATCAGTTCCCACACCTGCCAACATAGGCCATGCAGTACAACGCATAGATGATGAGCTAAACCGTAGGCCCAAGGAACCGCTTACCATGAGCCCTGCCGCGAGGGCGAAGTTGGAGATCCTCTACACCGAGTACCTAGGAGACTTAGGGCAGGAGGCAGCTCGAACAGCGCGGAGAGCGGGTTTGTCTACGATCGACGAGGCTCATGTGGATGCCGCCGCGCAACGCGTCGGAGCTGGATCGGCGCGAAACGCGAACTTCATCAACATAGCTAATGCTTTTGGAGGTGTCTTTGCTGGCGGCGGGATTGCGATAGTCCTGTCAATCGCATTTACGAAGGGCCCACATGGCGCGCCCGAGCTGGTAGCGGCCATTGTTCTGTCTGTTCTCGGCTTCTCGCTTCTTGCGGCGGCATTGGCTCTAACGTTTGCCCGGCGCCCTTAGTCCGAGTGGTATTCCTGCCGTCCCGCCGGCCTTCGTCCACAAACTGTAGTGCGGACAGGGTCTGCGTGGGCAGGTGAAGCACCTATGTCTGACCGACCTTGACCAGGCAGGCCCTGTCTGCTCGGCTCGGCTTGGACGAAGGGTGTCGGATGGCGCCATCGCACCACTACGGGCCTGGAGACAAGTCAGATGGCGTGCCATATCTAGTGCATAGCGTAGGGTCGCTAAGGGCGTTGATACTGGTTCAAGGACCCAACGCAGACGCCGATGAGGAAACAGCCACAACCGTTCTCCTTCGTCAAATCTACCAATCCCAAACGGTAAGAAAGGTGGACTGATGTGCGGTCCGACTTACCTCGCAATAGGGACGGCCACTGAGCCAGGAACGGCGACCCATGCAACGCGATATCCCTCAGAGTACGCCTCCGAGATCGCCGCTTGGGCCACTTCGGCTTAACTCAGGTCTCACTCACTCATGACCTATCGGGTCCAAGAGCGCAACGCTTTATAGGTCGGTATGCGGTTATTGCACTTGAGCGGCCAACAGGGCTTCAATCATCGTGATGTCCTCAATGCTGTTAGCGCTCTTTCCTTCTGTTAAGCGCAGCCGATCGAGGACGAGTCCTCGGCCGGAACTAAGCAAGTCCTCCAACATTCGAGCTTCGATGTGATGGGGTATTACAAGAAAAGGCTGCGGATCGAGCGGCTCTTGTAGGTAGCTTCGCCATGTTCCAGGTTCGGCCTGGTTAAGCTTCATCTTCCATTCATTACTCTTGGCACAAGTGACCTGACCAATCATGACCCAGTGGCCACGGCGTCCGTCCTTCCAAGTGAATGCCGCCAGCGTGTCGACGCCGGCGTCTTTCGCCGACCGCTTCCGTGGGACGGGGTTCAACGCTGCGTTCAACCCCACAGACTTCGCGGCAAGCGAGAGATTTTCGACGAAGCCAACTCCCCCCCTGTCGGCGGTTCCCATGCCAGCTACCTGGAGCTGCTTGCCCCTCAGCACGTCCGCGGCGATAGCTTCCAGGCGGTCGGTTGGACGTACTGAACATGTGAGCTTCCATGCGTGAATGACAGTCAGCGCCAAGAGCCCAATGTACGGACTATCTCGCGGGTCAATACTTTTGTCATACTTCAGGTAGGTGCTTCTCAACGCAAATGGGTACTTATCCCTGAGTATGTCCTGCCTTTCTGAGAGGGCAGTGAACGCCTCTTCCGGCCAGGCATCGGGGTCATCCGCGGGGTCGTCAGATTCCACGATGATCGCTCGTCGGCTCTTCCTCGACCAATTCAGTTGCTCGGCGATGTCAGCGAGACCGTCTTTCGTAATCCGGATACCTTGGACCGCTGCTACTTCCAAGTAATCCGCGAGCGCGGAGGCACGCGCATAGGTTCCGTAGACGTCAATATTTGCTTCTACGATATTCGGTGAACTTTGGCTCACGAATCGGCCTTCGCGCGAACTTGAGATTCGATTACCGCCGACAACGCACGTGTGAGTGCGCTTAGTTCACGTCCGCGGGCGGCATCGTCCTCGGTAACCTCTTCCATTCTCGGCACATCGCGCTGGAGCACCTCGACTGTAGCAATAAGATCCGCAAGCCTCCCGGAAAGCTGCGCGTTCTCAACGACCTGACGAGCGAGATTTAGGTTGTCGTACTCTCGCAAGGTGCGACGTGCCACGTCATTTGCCAGAACGTCGGAATAGTCTGTCGCGTCCCGCGAGTCTTGAAGTACGGCCCTTCGCTGTCCAACCTTCGGGCTTAAGTCAGTTAGTACCTCGACGAGGCGTTCGGCGTTCATGGAGTTAGGGCGGTTGCGGACCTCTGGGTACGACGTCGCAGTCCGCGGCAAACCGATGTAGTCAGGGATATTTGCCGTACCGAGAAGTCTGGTCCAAACGCCGAACTTCTCACGAAGAACGAATTGTGTCTCTTTTCGAAGACCCATCTCGTCACGGGCATGACGCAGAATGTTATACGCGTTATACGCGTTTCGAACTCCGAGGGCGTTGCTCCCAACCCGTCGACCCACTTCATAGAAGGGATCTTCCGAGCCCTTTCTGGCGGCTTCCTCGACTTGACTCCACAGGTATCGGGCTTTCGCCTCAGGATCCCAGGTCTTCAGCCCACTAATGTGACGGAAGCCGAGATACCTTGAAACTTCTTCTCGGTCGGCGACCTCAAAGGCGGGAACGGCGCTGAGTTCTTGTAGCTGCTCCGCCGTCGGTGGAGGATCGAAGTCGATTCTCAGACCGGCGTGTTCGGCCGCCGGCATCTGAAGGAGGATCAGTAGCGTTCCCGCGCGGCGATTCCCCTCCACTACAACCCGTTTGCCGTCGGGATCCGGCGGTAGGACGAGGAGCGGCTCGTTTTCGAAGAAGCCGTTGGTCAGAAAACTATCCGCGAGTTCATCGAGCACGTCATTCTCATCGAGATACGTTAGGATTTCGGACTGATCTTTCCCTTGTACCTCTTCCGGAAGGCGGGGATTATCCGGATCAAGCTTTAGGCTCGATACCGGCACACCACCTGCAATTGACTTCACGTTCTCACTCTTTCGCCTCGTTTTTCTCCGCTGCGCGCTCGCAGGATGCCTGACCTGGGTGCTGTTGCAATCGATGCACTGCGCCCTTATCCGACTCGGGGTGACGGGCCACGTCCCGCCCCTTCGTGTGCCTTCTTAGGTCCTACCAGATGGTGGAACCTTTGAGGAACAGGCGTGGGAGCAACAGGACTTGGGATGGCCGTGGCGCGTTTACGGATAAGCCTTGGCGGCCCTTGTTGCGAACTGCCTGGCCGGAGTACTTGATCAATTAGCGCTCGACCGACTACTTCGGCGAGAAGTGGCGGAGTGGCATTCCCTGCTTGCTTTACTTGCTGTATTCGGTTCCCGGTAACCATCCAATTGTCTGGGAAGCTTTGCAACCTCAGGCGCTCACGGACGGACAGGGGTCGATTGTTCCAATGGAACGGACCTGTTGCCGGCCCTGGACTGGCTGGCAGAGTCCAGGAAGGCCGATCGCGCGCTAGCTTAAGCAGGAACGACCAGTAACGAGTCCTATAGCCGAAGAGTTCCTCGCCGTCCCCGCGCGACGACAAGTACTGATAGTTGTGTCCCTCCGGAATCGACGGTAGTAAGTCGGTCCATCCTCCCGCTGGCGCCGGAGCGTCCGTGTCACCGAGATCTCCGATAGCGTCCCAAGCGGTTATGGGCTTGCTGTCATGTGTCGGCAAGGGGTGCGTGAACGGAACTCCGTCGCGGATTGCTACGGCAATAACTCGCTTACGATGCTGAGGCACTCCGTAGTCAGCGGCATCAACGATCGCTGCTTTCAGCTTGTAACTGGTCCCCCACCTGGCGTTGATCTCATCCAGCCGGCTTTCGATATAGGGACCAGCAGACACCTTTCCTTGAAGGAAGCCGGCGACGTTTTCGATCAGGACGACACGCGGTAGTAGCGTCTCGGCGAGGTCGAGCATGGCGACGACCGTACCTGCACGCTTATCCGACATCCCTAGCCGTCCCGTGTTGGTCCACTGGCCAGCGACAGAGAACGGCTGGCAAGGTGGACCGCCTGCCAAGACATCTAAATCGCCTCTTCGGATCCCGAGATCTTCAGGTTGAAGGTTCGTCGCCACCTGCATGACATCTTGTCGGTCCAAGAGCTTCCACCCGGGCCGATTCTGTTCCAACGTCTGTCTACAGGTGTTGTCGATTTCTACGCAGGCTATGGTGTCCATGCCAGCGACTTCAAGCCCACAGTCCAGCCCGCCGGCTCCTGTGAACACTGAGAAGACTGTGGGGCGCTGGTTGGTCACCTTCGGCGTCCTCCGTCGGGTCGGTCGCTTCTACAGCGAGTTGGTGGCTGTTGGGTAGGAGCTCAGCGCAACGAAGTGCCGATGTCAAGCACGGCCCGCGTTGCGGAGCGCCGAACTCCAACGCGCTACATGCACGAAGCGGGAGGTCAAGCCGCCACGGCGTGCCAGCCACTCAACAGTAGATCTTCTCAATCGTGTGAGATGCGCTCAACAGGCGAAGTGGCCCCGGGAGCGTCTGGTTCGCGCGGCCAAAGCATGCGACTGCCAACGACCGACGCGATCGGCTGGCGCAGCGTCTGTCTGTCACCGGGACTCATCTCAACCTGCTCGTGCGCGTGTGACGACCGCAACGAGCCAGGCTTTGCCGCCGTCTGCGCGGCGTACTCGGCCCAGTGCTCTAGGTGTCCGAAGCTACGTACCTTCATATAGATCGACTCGAACGCATGTACCAACGTGCCTAGCCTGGCCCATCGCGTTGAGCACCACTTCAACCGGAGGTATGGGACGAACCGGCGGGACGCCTTCTCCGCAATGAGAGCGGCTGGAAGGTCCTCGGCGGGAAGGCGGCGCGGACGGCCGCGAAGTGGCTCATTACTTCGATGACGAAGCCGACGCTCGTGAGATGCTGCATCGGATGCTCGATGCGGTACGCCCGAGCTGTCGAACTGGGCGAAGGTGCCACCGGCGCGCCCGAGCTAGGGTCTGGCCACACCTGGCGAGTTCCGCCGTTGCCCAGCTGGCTTGTCGCGCCAGTTGCACTCCCTACCGCCTACCTCAAAGCTTCTGCTTCGAGGAAGGCGCGCCACATGGAGTCGAGAACATCGCGCGCCGGCCTGGATGTCTGCAGAGATGGCTCCTTGAGCCTGTGGCCGTCCAAGTCTGCGTACTCGGTGTGCCGGAGCGTCTTGGAGATAGCGACCGTCCTTGATTCCGGGCTGATCGCTAGTAGGCGAAGGTCGAGCAGGGTGTGGATGTCGGCCCGCAATAGCAGGCCGTTGGAGGCGGTGTTTGAGGCGGGGCCACGGTATGGCCGCAGGTGTGCAGCCTCAAGCACGTCCGTCGCCGTGCATCCAGTGATAGCGCAAGACCCGCCGTACGCCTCAAGTAGCTCTCTGCGGAAGCTGGGCTGCCCGCGGCGTTCGACAATCTCCCGGAAGACCCGCCGACGGGCGTCGTAGTCGTCATTGGGCGGATCGTCATGAGGAGCCATGGCTTCCTCGGCGGCGCGAACGAGGACCTCGGCCGAGGTGTCACCGCGGGGGCCGCCTGGCCCAGCAATACTCTCGAAGAAAAAGTAGCCGTCTTCCCACTTCACCGGCGTAGCCAGGCCCCACACGAAGTACTGGCTGCGGCCGCCAACGGGTAGCACCTCGTCGAGGACTCCGACAGGGACGGCGTCCCGGATACAGGCCATCAACCCGCGGTTCGTGAACTCGCGATCTCTCAGAGCCGCGGAGGCACCTTCCTGGTGATAGTTGAAGAACCAGCTGCCATCGTCCCTCCTGCGGATCTTGCCGTCTGGATAGGAACTGTCCAAGTTGAGCCGGACGCTTAGCGCGTACTCAAGGCCAGCGGGTTTGTAGATGCCCTTCGGCCTAGAGACCAGCAACGACCCATCGTCTAGAGGTCCAGGCAACCCGCTGGTACCACCTGCATGGTCTGCGAACCAGGCGAGCTGCCGTCGATGTCCGTCGGTAAGTTCACCCAGCACGGGAAGAGCCTGAATCTCGGGCATGCCGTCAGTCTGTCAGTTGGACCACGATCGCGGGCCAAGGCGGCAGTCGTGTTCGGACGCTCGCAAGCGTCAACGATCGACACCACCTGCATGGCCAAGCGGGAACGTTTGCTTGCCGGATGTGCAATAGCACATCACTGAACTCGTACAGAATTTCGTCACGACGTGCGGTGACTGACCGGCGGCCCTTGCCGGCCGACCGCGAACGAGGCGGGGAGTGTGGCGGTCGCCCTAGGAGGACCAATGAGCGCCGCCCGACGTCACGGATTTGACCGTTCACGGGACCGTGGCGATCCTCTTGCGCATGCCTGTAGTAGCCGTGGGTGCTCTGGCTTGGCCGGCGCCGACCGGCCAAGCCAGACCCCTCGTCAGTTCCTCGGGAGAATCTTGTGTAGAAGGCCAGCGATCGCCAGTCCGACGGTGATGCCCTCCACCGGGCCAACCAGGCATCCGATGGCAAAGCCGCCGCCGAGGGCCGCGATGATGATTACGGCCCATCTGATCGGCAGCGCGCTCTCACGCTCCGGGTTTGTGGGACCTTCGTGCTCTCCGGTCTGCGGAGGCTCTAGTCTTGACATGGTTTTGGAGTTCTACCTTTCGCTCTGTGACGGGGTGTTGGGTTGTCCTGAACCACGGGCCCTCGGGTGTTGGCGCACCCGGGGGCCTTCCTGCGTACCGAAGTTTTCCGACTTGATCTCGGAGACCAGGTCACCCTCCTCGGCCTGTCCATGAAGAGCCTAGACACATGCCCCGACACATGTGTTCAGTGGTCGACTAATACGTATGTTCGATATGATGTTTGTATGGCTTCCTGGTCCGAATTTGGTGGGAGCCCACTTGACTTCTGGCCCGTCTTCGCTTATGCGGTGAGATTCGGCATGCGCCACCCCGTGCGACTTGCTCGCTGCCTCCACGGCGACTCGGCGCACTGTCTTGGCGCAGGTCAAGGCCCGCTAGGAAGTGTCCATAGAGGTCTTGATCACCCTGGTCGCGCGTTCGCAGGTTCCGCGAAGTCGATCGGTTCCGGGGGTTCGACCATGGGACGCTACGGGTCCGTTGTCCCCATAATCCCCATGTCACGCCTCAACGATCCAGTGAGGAATAGAGAGGCTAAGGCGAAGGTCCGATTGACACCAGAAGCAGGACCGACTGGGAGTTGGTGAGGGGATGCTGACCGCGCGACTTGACATTTGTCTACAGGCCTATCCCGAGAGTGTGCAGCTCAGGCGGCATCTGAGGGCCTAGCTGACGACTGTGACTTTACTAGCGACTAGTGTACGGGAGGCTAGTTAAGCATACGAGGTGGCCCTGGC
This sequence comes from Actinoplanes sp. NPDC048791, assembly GCF_040650095.1. NCBI lineage: Bacteria > Bacillati > Actinomycetota > Actinomycetes > Micromonosporales > Micromonosporaceae > Actinoplanes > Actinoplanes sp. NPDC048791. The sequence continues at coordinate 10,207 of NZ_JBEZGQ010000100.1, forward strand.
GAAGGCGCGTCGCTTGGTCATCGAGTTAGTCGTCCAAGTCGTGCCACACCGCGCTCGACGCCCGGATCAGCATGAACTCGGCTGGACATGTCCTCCACACCAGGGAAATGGCTCCACCTCGGTGATTCGCCAGCCGCCGTCCTCGCGCCGCATCGAGAACCGCCACGGGTGCTCATCGCCCACCATCGACATGGCCCCGTCCCACCACACCGCCTGCACGGGCACGGTCACCACGGCCTTGTCGTCACCTTGATCCTCGATGTCGAACGTCGACCACTCCAGCTTGTCCGGCGCGGGATCGGTCCGCTCGATCGTCGTCTTCAGGCGCGACCACTGCTCCACCAGCTCGTCACGCCGGCCGTCTGCGAAAGCGCGTCGGAGCCCGATCGGCTCGCCCTGGTCGAGCTGCGCCAGGTATAGGTCCGCGGCTTGGGTTGGCGAGGTGGGCGGATCGCCTTGCCGGTCGGTGTAGTCCAGCAGCAGAACGGCCGGCACCGCGATACCGAGCCCGCCGCACAGGAAGGCCACCATCAGGCCGACCGCGATCATCCATCGACGCCGGCGGCCCCATCCGGCGTAGAAGGGGCCGGTACCGATGATCTCTTTGGCCACCATGCCGTCACGATAGGCGATCTTCGATGGCGGGATGGATCGGCAGGATTAGCTCGCGTTATGCCGCGGCCCCGGAAAGGTCCGCCATGCTGATGTCAGCTTCGCCGAGCGACCTCTGGACCGCGGCAATGGTCAGCCAGTCAAGGACACGGTCGTTGTGGACGATGCGGTACCACTCGGTCCACCCACGCTTGATGATCTCCACACGCCAGGCGCCATCCAGCGTCTCCATCGCATACTCGACCTTGGGCTCCACCCGCCCGACGCTACGTGGGCTCGCTCAAGGCTGCTACCAGGAAAAACGAACTACCGCGGTGCAGTTCCCTTACTTGATCGGATCGAACGCATGTTCTAACGTACGGTGATGGCCCGCCGCGTCGAGCACCACTTCAACCGCAGGTACGGGGCTAACCGACGAGACGTCTTCCTGCTCAGGACCGAGACCGGCTGGCAAGTCCTCGGCCGTGAGGGCGGTGCCGACGGTCGCGAGGTGACCCACTACTTCGACAACGAAGCCGACGCCCGCAGAATGCTGCAACGAATGCTCGACGCCGTGCCTCCGGAGCTGTCGAACTGGGCCAAGATGTCACCCACACGCTAGGGACACACTGAGCTGCGCGGGACCTGACCTGGGCAGGGGGGCTTCATCAGACGTCAGCGATTGCAGGCGAACACACGCGAATGAGCGTCGCCGGTGTTGTTCGAGCGCGGACGGAGGTCAGGCGGTCGGTTCCTGCGGCTCTGTCCACATGGCCACGGATGCATCGTCGTGTCGCTTCGTGCGCGGGAATCGGACGCCCTCAGGGTCGTTGCGTTCGATGCTCCGGACCTGCGCGATAAGACCAGCCGGACCGACCTTGTCTAGCAGGTCAAGGTATTCGGGCCATCCGTGAATCGCCATCTGGTCAACTGGCCGCGTGGCGCCGTCGGAAAAGGCGCTGGCCCGACGTGTGCTGCTGCGGGGATAGCTGGCGGTGCGCGCGTACTGGGCCGCGTGCGGGTCGGCTGCGGCCACCCACCAGCCGTCCCCCCGGTTGCGGGTCGCTGTCTGGCGTTTCACGAGTGCGGTGAGGGCTGCGGCGTGTTCTGGAGTGCCGAACCGCATGCCGGCCACCGCGTCAGGCTCGGTGCCGCTGATTTCTTCGATGGACAGGTCACAGGTGACCTCTGGCCCGGTGTCCAAGTCGACAACGATCGACACGTCTGACAGCGCGAGTGCGTCGACGCTCTCGGGGCCGATGCGCAGGATGCCTACGGCTGCGCACGGGGTGCCGGGGCTGGTCAGGTCACACGTGTCGCGGTGGAGATCGGCGACGGCCGCGATGCCGTCGGCAAGGCCGTCGGTCAGGGGCCGCTCCGGGGTGCCGATGAGAGCGGCCAGTGTGTGCACGCCGAGCTTCTGGGCGTACCAGGCGACGCCGTGGTGGCATCCGCCGAAGGGGATACCGGCGCCGTCGACGACGACGGCGAGATCGGTGGAAGCGACGGCGAAGTCTTCGTTGGGACGTCCAGGTGCGGCATCAGTGGCGAGGGCGAACAACGGCGAAACCTCCGTCACGCGGTGGTGGCGAGCAGGGCATCGAAGTGTGCGACGGCAGGGCGACTCGCCCACGGGCGGAGTTGCCCAGAGAGATGCCGCAGGTCGTTGATGGTACGAGACGATCCCGTCGCCACCGCAATGGCAAGCGATTCCTCGGCGTGCGAGCATGCGACGTCAGGTTCCTTAGCGAGCACGTACGCCTGGGCGAGGCGCGAGAGGTACTGCCCGCGGTCCCGGTGGTAGCTCGGCGGAAGGGTCTCCAGCACGGTGGTGAACGCGGACACAGCCTCGTTGGCGCGCCCCAATTCTAGGTGCACCTTGGCGCGGGAGATGTTCAGGTAGAGCCCCATGTCGCAATAGCGCCCGGTGGAGGGATCGCCATCTTCCGGGGCGCCGGCGCCGCCATCGGCGAGCAGGGACTCAGCGATGCCGAGTGCGCGGTCTGCCTCAGAAGCTTCGCGGTGAACGGCATGCCCTACGGCTTCGGTCTGCGCGGCGATGGTGCGGACGCGCGCCGTCTCGGGTGAGTCGCTGCGCAGCGAGACCCGTGCCAGCCGTGCGGCAAGGGCACCGTTCCTGGACCCGATCGCTTGGACTGCACGCCGCGTCATCACGAACGCGGCCATGCGTTCGTCCTGACCCGCCTCCGCCCACTCCAGCGCTCGCCGGTACCAAGCCACCGCCCCGGCAGGATCGCCGGAGTCTTGGCTCAGCCAGCCGGCGAACTCCGCGTAGCCCGCACCGACGGTGAGCAGGTCGTCAAGCGTTTTGCCGCCGGCATGCTGAGCAAGCCGCTCGATCGAATTTGCGTGCGCCGTGATGACGGGAAGAAGCGCCCGGGGCCCTAGCAGATTGTCGGACGTGTAGTGGTGACGGAGCCCTGCGCGAAGCGAATCCAGCAACTCAGGGGTGGCTTGCTGAGGGCCGTCGAACGCCGGCGGACGCATGCGCGGGACGGCGGTCAACGATGGTTGTCCACCGGTCGCTTCCGGCTGGCTCGCCAGTTCTTCCATCTTGAGCGCGAAGCGTGCGCGCACTTCGTCGTTCGCCCGCGTCAGGGCAACGTCGAGAAGGTCCTGTGTGCGCAATGCCAGCTCGCCCGTGGGTTGAGCCTCCCACTTGGCGATGCCGCGAGCGGAGACACCCAGATGCGCGGCGAAGTCATCGCAGGACATACGGAGCGCGAGCCGAAGCGATGCCGCATAGCGGCCGTTCCAGGTCGAGACGACGAGCATCGCATCTCCTCCTGAGTAAGTGCCCCTGCCCGGAGTGTAACGACAGCTCCCTATGTCTATGGAAGACCGAGTGCCGGTCCGGTGCCGGTTGAGTTCCGGGGCAGTTCATGGCTCATCCGGCACGGTTGGCGTTGACTGTGAGCATCAACAACACAGGTCAAAGGGCACAGAAGGGCGGTGCGGCCGAGTCGTCTATAAGGACCGTTTCGGACCGGGCGCGGCCGGCGGAATCCCGTTCTCGCGGGCCATCCGGCGAATGTAGGCCCCCGTGAAGGGCGAAAGTCGCTCCACCTCAACCGGGGTGACGCCCTCCCGGAGCGCTGCCAGCACTGCGGCGATGGTCTCGTCCCTGGCCTTCTCGTGATCACTGGCCGTCTGCCGATACCGCCTGGTCGCAGCTTCTAGATCTTTCCGAGGGTCGCTCACCCGCCGAGGGTAGCGCAACCCTGTTGCGTCCCGAACTGAGTTGCGATAGCCTGTTGCGCAACACGGTTTCGCATTTCGGTCCTGAGGGAGCGGCAAAGCGGCTGTTCGAGCTGCGATGCGCGCCACTCCGATCGGCCGATACACGTTCGTTGATGAATTCCACAGAGACATGAAGACGGCGGCGAACGCCCTGCCCTCAATCAGCATTGAGCCGCTTGGCGGCCGACCCCCACGAGTGCGATGGGGCGAGCGGATGAAGGGTCGAAAGGGCTAGTACCCGCGCTGTCGGCGACCCCGAGGGGTCGTTTCTAGCTGAACTAATCCGAGGACTGGCCACAGCGCAATCGCCAACTGCGTCGGGCGTCGTGGCGCTGTGGCCAGTCCCGTACTCCTATTCCCTCGCGTTATGGAGGTCGTCTGCCATGGCTTCGATTGCCTCGATGGTTCGCGTTTCTGTTCGTCAGAGCGCTCTATGGCGCCGCTGTACGGGATGCACTTCCCTCGCGCCGTTGACGCCTGACGCCAATCACTGCAACGCCTGCCAGGCCGGGCCGCGGCCCGAACGTCCGCGCCGCCTTCGGGCTGTCTGACCCTCGAAGGAACTGATCAATGATGCTGCACAGCCTTGACCTGAACACCCCTGCTCACGACGGGCCGACGCCGAATGATCTGGACGCGATCGAGGCCGAAGGGCTGCTGATCGACGCCGAACTGTCTTGGCTGCATGCCGAGATCGCCCTGTTGAACGCTGACGACCGCGGCGGACCGAGCCCGCTGGACTGGCGCCGGCTGCGCCGCGCCGAGGCCCGCGTTATCCGCGAGACCTTCGCTTACGTCGCCTACCGCATAGGCGTGTCCGACCTGCCCCGCGCGGCCTGATGACCCGCATCCGCGCCACCTTCCACGACCCGGACGGCGCCCGGTACGGCATCCCGACCTTCTGGTGGCGTGGTGCTCCACCCGGTTACGCCACTCGCCGTCAGCTCCGCGCCCGCGGCCTACGACGGGTTGGCCAGCCGGTCGCCGCGCAGATCCTCTGGCGTGGTGTCGGCGGTACCCGCGCCGCGTACCTCTACCGCCTGGTTCTGGCCCGGC
>NZ_JBEZGQ010000101.1:0-15111 GCF_040650095.1 Actinoplanes sp. NPDC048791
AGCACCACGGTCTCCGCCGGCACCCCGGCCAGCTGCTCGTGCCCCTGCGGGGTATTGCCGTTGCCGGGCTCGCCGGCTATGTGCGCGCCCGCCGGAACAGGCCCCCACGCGAGCCGCGCCAGGCGGCGCAGCTCGCTCTCCCGCCCGATCATCACCGGGCTGGCACCGCCGCGGATGGTTCGCACGACGCCAGGGTACCGGTGGGACGGCCGCGGGCGACCGCGGCTTTACGGGCCCGGCGGGCCCGGCGGGCGCTGCTCAGCAGGCGCCCCTGCTCCGCCTCGGCGACCAGCTCACGGTGCCGGTCGTGGGCCAGGTCCAACAGGATGTCGGGGTGCGTCATCATGGCTTCTCTCCTTGTCAACCGGTGATGGATCAATCCTCGGCTGACGGGGGAGCTGTCACATCGGACGCGATCACCTATCTTGGCGGTCGCCCTGGTTCAGACGGGGTACGCGACCCGCCTAGGCATACCTAGTTGCCTGCTCTCAGGTGCTGCTGATCGTGACGGTCTGTCCGGGGAACTGTCCCCGTACCGCCTCCTCGACCATGGCCGCCGCGACCGTTGCCCGGCTCACCCGGCCCGGGAAGAACCGTCTCGGGGTCCGGTCCAGGGTCAGGGTGCGCCGGCCGGGGGCGAGCGGGCCGTCGGTCAGCATGCCGGCGTGGAAGACGGTCCCGCCCGCGGCGATGATCGTCGCGTCGGCCGCCACCTTGTCGGGAACCTCGTCGCGCAGGAAGACGCTGAGCAGAGTGCGGGTGAGCGGGCCGGCGACGTCGGCCGACAGGCCCGTGCCCACCGCCCCGAGCCAGACGACCCGGGGGACGCCGGAGGCGGCGACGGCTTGGGCGCCGGCGGTGAGAACGCCGGGCGGATTGCCTTTGACCACACCGAGCCCGGATAGCAGTACGTCGGATCCGGCGACGGCCCGGGCGATGGACTCAGGATCGTGCACGTCGGCGGCGACCGTGGTCAGCCCGGGCCGGGCGGGTACGCGTCCGGGCTGCCGGGCGATGGCCGTCACCGCCAACCCCTGGTCGAGCGCGGCGGTGACCAGCAGAGTCCCGGTGGCGCCGGTGGCGCCGAGTACGGCAATGCGCATGGCAGTCATCCTCGATCACTGTGGAGGGTCAGAGCGTGCGTTGCAGGACGTCGAGGGCGGCGGCGTGCACCCCGGGCGCGGCGGCCACGTAACCGGTGCTGGTGAGCTCCCAGGGCTTGCCGTCGAAGTCGGTGACGACGCCGCCCGCCTCCCGGACCAGCAGCAGCGGGCCGATGTGCGAGCGCACGTTCTCGAACTGCCAGTGCACGTCCAGCCGGCCGGCCGCCACTTGGGCGAGCTCGCGCCCGACCGGCACCGACGAGCGGACGTACAGGGCGTGCTGCAGCATCGCGGTCATCGAGGTGCCGACGCTCCGGGCCACCGCGGCCGAGTGGCTGGGCCGGGCCTGGCCGGTGCCGGTCAGGGCGAGAGCCAGGTCGGTCTTCGCGGAGACCGTCATCCGGGTGCCGTTGAGGTACGCCCCGCCGCCGTCGACGGCGGTGAACATCTCGTCGGACCAGGGCGCGTGGAGCACCACGAAGTCCGGGCGGCCGTTGCGGACCAGCGTGACGCCGATGTTCCAGTCGGTCATGCCGTGGACCAGGTTGAGGTTGCCGCCGACCGGGTCGACGACCCAGCGGTCGCCGCCGGCCATCGGGCCGGTGGCGTGCTCGTCCTCCTCCCAGCCGGAGCCGGGCAGAGCGGCGAGCAGGGCGGGCCGCAGCAGGTCGGCCACGGCGGCGTCGTGCCGCCGCAGGCCCGCGAACAGCTGGTCCTCGGTGGCGACGCGGTTGCCGGGTCCGTAGAAGCCCCGCAGGCGAGCGCCGGCTTCCCGGACCAGATCGGTGGTGGTGGAGATCAGGTCATCGGTCATGACCCCAGTCTTGGACCCACGCTCGGATAAGTACAGTGCACTCTCTTTAAGCTAACGTTTACCGGCATGCAACTGGATCTGAACCTGTTGACGACGCTGGACGCCCTGCTCGTCGAGGGCAGCGTGCGCGGAGCAGCCGAGCGGCTGCACCTGTCGTCGCCCGCGGTCAGCCGCTCGCACGGCCGGATCCGGAAGCTGACCGGCGACGACATCCTGGTGCGGACCGGCCGGACCATGACGCCGACCCCGTACGCCATGGCGGTCCGCGAGCAGGTCAGCGGGCTGGTCCGGCAGGCCGGCGCGGTGCTGGCGCCGAGCCGCGAGCTGGACCTGGGGACGCTGGAACGCACGTTCACGCTGCAGTGCCACGACGCGCTGACCACGGCGATCGCCGCGCCGCTGCTGGCCGCGATCGCCGAACGGGCGCCGGGCGTGCGGGTGCGGTTCCTGACCGAGGCGGCCGTGGACACCGACGACCTGCGGCACGGCCGGGTGGACCTGGAGATCGGGGCGACGACCCCGGACCTGCCGGAGATCCGGACCGAGACCGTCGGCCACGACCGGCTCGTCGTGGTGCTGCGCGGTGATCACCCGTACGCCGGACGTCTGGATGTCGAGGCGTACGCGGCTCAGCCGCACCTGCTCGTGTCCCGCCGCGGCCGGCTGAGCGACCCGGTGGACGAGCTGCTCGCCGCGCACGGCCTGCACCGCCGGGTGCTGGCCGCCGTCGGCACCACCGCGACCGCCCTGCACGTGGCCGGCCACAGCGACGCCGTCGTGACCGTGCCCGAGGTGATGTGCCGCCCCCTGATCGCGGCTTTCGGGCTGGCCGTCGCACCGCTGCCGGAACCGCTGCGGCTGCCGCCGGTGCCGATCGTGGGCAACTGGCATCAGCGCTACGACACCGACCCCGGCCACGCCTGGCTCCGCGAGCAGACCCGGGACGTTGTGAGCGCAGCCCTCGGCGGCCGCTAACCGAGCTCTTCGGCCAGCCCGACGATGATGCCCTCCGGGCCGCGGACGTAGCAGAGCCGGTAGACGTCCTCGTACCGGACCACCTCGCCGACGAGCTCGGCGCCGTGGGTGAGCACGCGGGCGACCACCTCGTCGATGTCGTCGACGGCGAACATGATGCGGCGGATGCCCAGCGTGTTCACCGGGGCGATGCGCGGCTCGGCGCCGATCGCCGCCGGGGTGTGGAACCTGGCCAGCTCGACGCCGGAGCGGCCGTCCGGGGTCCGCAGCATCGCGATGTCCTGCTTGACGTCGGCGAGCCCGATGACCTGCTCCACCCAGGGACCCTCGACCGGCCCCCGGCCCTGCAGCTCCAGGCCGAGCTCGACGAAGAACGCGATGACCGCGTCGAGGTCCTCGACCACGATGAGGACGTTGTCCATCCGCTGGATCGTCATGCTGATCTCCTCGGTCCCGGACGGCCAGGATGACCGTCTCCGCACCGGGGACGCGGCCGCCACACCGTTCTCGACATCCTCGCGAATTTTTCTCAGCGGGAGTGCGCGGAGCGGGTCGCGTGCAGGGACGCCAGGAGCTGGAGCCGGTCCGCGTCGGTGCTGCCCGGTTCCGCGGTCCAGATGAGCATGACCGGTCCGGGGTTGCCGGGCAGTGGGTAGGTGTCCCAGTCCAGGACGATGTCGCCGACCTCGGGGACCGGGAAGGTCTTGGTGCCGCGGACCGACTCGCGGACGTCGTGCCGGGCCCACAGCTGCCGGAACTCGGCGCTGCGGATGCTCAGCTCCCCGACGATCGCGGTGGCGCGGGGATGGGTGGGGTCGGTGGCCACGGCGGCGCGCATCATGCCGATGTAGTCCAGCGCCTGACGTTCCCAGTCCGGGCAGCTCCGCTCGCCGGTCCGGGTGTCGTCGAACATCAGCAGCAGCATGTTGAGCCGGTCGGCCGGGTAGCCGTGCGGGTCGCCGAGCAGCGCTTCGGCCATCGTGTTCCAGGCGAGCAGGTCGAGGTGGCGGCCGAGCACGACCGCCGGGGTGTCCATCACCCGCAGCAGCCGCCGGGTGCTGTCCGGCACCCGTTCCGGGCCGTGCTCCGGCCGGGCGGGCATCGGCCGGCGAGCGGCGTAGGCCAGGGTGAACAGGTGGCGGCGTTCCTCGTCGTCCAGCGCCAGCGCGCCGGCCAGGGCCTCCAGGACCTCGTCGGACGGGCGTACCTCCCGGCCCTGTTCCATCCGCTGGTAGTAGTCGGTGCTCAGACCGGCGAGCAGGGCCAGCTCCTCGCGGCGCAGCCCGGTGACCTTGCGCCGGCCGCCCGGCTCCAGGCCGACGTCGTGCGGGCGCAACCTGCTGCGCCGGGCGCGCAGGAAGTCGCCGAGCTCACGAGCGTACGGATGCGGGCTGCTCATGCCGCAAGTGTGCCGCGGCCCGGACCACCGTGGGTAGGTCCGGCAGACCTAGGCAGGCGGGAACGACGGACCCGGCCGGAATCGCTCCTAGCGTCAGCGGTCCACGCACCGAAACCGTCAGGAGCAGCAGATGACCGGATGGACCGCCGACCGCATCCCCGACCAGCACGGCCGGACCGCGGTCGTGACCGGCGCGAACTCGGGCCTGGGCCTGGTCACCGCCACCGAGCTGGCCCGCCACGGCGCGCACGTCGTGCTCGCCGTCCGCAACACCGCCGCCGGCGCGGCGGCCGCCCGCCGGATCGGCGGCGATGTCGAGGTGCGCGAGCTGGACCTGGCCTCGCTCGATTCGGTACGGGGGTTCGCCGCGAAGCTGGCCGCCGACCACCCGGTGATCGATCTGCTGGTCAACAACGCCGGCGTGGTGCTGCTCGGCCCCCGCCGCACCTCGGCCGACGGCTTCGAACTGCAGCTCGCCACCAACATGCTGGGCCATTTCGCGCTGACCGGCCTGCTGCTCGGCAACCTGGCCGCGGCCCGGGCGGCGCGGGTGGTCAGCCTCAGCTCGATCACCCACCGGACCGCGCGCCTCGATTTCGACGACCTGATGGCCGAGCGGGGCTACCGGGCCTCCGCCGTCTACGGCCGGTCCAAGCTCGCCACCACGATCTTCGGCGTCGAGCTGGACCGCCGCCTGCGCGCCGCCGGCTCGCCGGTCGCCGGCGTGCTGGCCCACCCGGGTCTCACCCGCACCAACCTGACCCCACGGGCCTGGGAGCTCCGGGGCCGGCTCGGGCGGGTCATCGCCCGCGTGGGCCTGGTGGCGACCCAGCCGGTGGAGCAGGGCGCGCTGCCGCAGCTGCGCGCCGCCACCGACCCGGGGGTGCGGGGCGGCCAGTTCTTCGGCCCGGCCGGGCTCTGGGAGACGCGGGGCCGGGTCGCCGAGGCCCGGTTCAGCCGGGAGGCCACCGATCCGACCGCCGGTGGGCGTCTCTGGGCGGCGGCCGAGGAACTGACGGGCGTCAGCTATCTCTGAGCCTCGACGCTGCTCATGACCGGCCCGCGGTGACGAGCTTGTGCATGTCGAGGTCGTCGCTGAGCCACCGCTCGAACCACTGGCTCAGGGTGAGGTCGAGCGGGTGCAGGGTGCTCTGATCCAGGAAGAGCATCCGCCCCTCGGGGGTGCGGCAGTCGAGCAGCGCCCACATCGCGCCCCCGAAGTTGCAGAACGAGACCACGCCGGGTGTCCAGGCCGGGACGTCGTCGGGGATCTCCTCGTCCCGCCACTGGACGTAGTCCACCAGCATGCCGTCCTCACTGGCGTAGCCGTCCTCGACGCCTTCCACGCCGCCGAACGGGCCGAAGCCGCCGTTGGCCACCTCCAGGTAGAGGCGGCGCAGCAGCGGCGGCAGCGGAAAGCCGATGGTCTGCTCGGCTTCGGCCAGAGCTTCCTCCGAGGCCGGGTCCTGCGGGAACGGCTCCGGCGAGTCGGCGCCCCGGCCGGCGTCGACCCGGGCGCTGATGGCGGCGACAATCTCGTCATCGGTCATCGGACGATCATGGACGGCGGCGGCGACTCCCCGCCACCCCGTCCGCGGTCCCGCGACCGGCCGTCGCGCCGGCTCAGGGCAGCAGCTGGATGACCGCGGCGGGGCAGCGGCCGACCGCCTGCTCCACCGCCGGCCGTTGCGACTCCGGCGGCTGCTCGTCGAGCAGCACCACGACCGCCTCCTCCGGATCCTGGTCGAAGACGGCCGGCGCGGTGAGCACGCACATGCCCGCGCCGATGCACAGGTCGCGGTCGACTGTGACTCTCACGACCAGATCACCGGCAGCTCGGCGGGGCCGCGGACCACGGAGTCCCTCTTCCACACGATCTCCTCGGGTGGCACCGCGATCCGCAACTCCGGCACCCGGCGGGCCAGCGCCCCGAGCACCGTGGTCAGCTCTATCCGGGCGATCTGCTGACCCACGCAGGCGTGCGCACCGTGCCCGAAGCCGAGGTGGGCACCGGGCCTGCGGGCCACGTCGAACGTGTCGGCGTCCGGGTGCAGCGCGGTGTCCCGGTTGCCCGACTGCACCGCCACCACCACGTAGTCGCCCGCCTTGATCGGCTGCCCGTTCACCACGGTGTCCTCGGTGGCCTGCCGCAGCAGCCCGATGCTGACGCCCAGGTAGCGCACGAGCTCCTCGGCCGCCGAGGCGGCCAGTTCGGGCTCGGCGCAGAGCTTCGCCCACTGTCCCGGGGTGTTCAGCAGGCAGACCAGACCGTACGTGATCATGGACGCGGTCGTGTCGAAGCCGGCGATGAGCAACGCGCCGTTCATCTGCGTCAGTTCCTCGTCGGTGAGCGGGCGCTCGCTGTCGGCGCTGTGCTCGATCATCCGGCTGAGCACGTCGTCGCCGGGCCGGGCCCGGCGGGTGGCGACCAGCTCATACAGGTACGCCCACAGCGGCTCGATCGCCCGCCGCAGCTCGTCCGGCGTGGTGGAGGTCCGGAACAGTGCTGTGGCCGCGTCGTGCAGCAGATGACGCTGCTCGGGTGGCACCCCGATCAGCTCGGCGATCACCGCGGTGGTGATCGCGGTGGAGAACTGGCTGTGCAACGGATAGGGCTGCGGGGAGGCCAGCATGCGGGTGATCGCCTCGTCGGTGATCTGCTCGACCAGGGGCCGCAGCTCGGCCAGCCGGCGGGGGTGCGACACCTGCGGGGCGAAGTTGCGCCGGATCCGGATGTGCTCCGGGCCGTCCAGCTGGCTGAAGCCGGTGACCGGCGAGTCCGGCCCGCCGAACGCGTCCAGCACGTGGGCGGCCTGACCGGGCCGGGTGGAGAAGCGGCGGCCGTCGCCGAGCACCTCCCGGACGCCCGCATAGTCCGAGACCAGCCAGGCGTCCAGGCCGGTCGGGCAGGTCACCCGGACGACCTGCGGGGCGGCGCGCAGCCGGGCGTACTCCGGCGGCGGGTCGAACGGCAGCTGGTCCTCGTCCGGCAGTGGCAACGCAGGTAGAGACATCCCCGAACCTCCACAATGTGTAGTCGGGGAAACACCTTACGCGACTTCGACGAAGGTCAATATCCCTCAGTCAGTAGGAGAACGGGTCGTAGCCGTCGTTGTCGCAGGTCCGGCGCTGGGCGATGCAGTTCCGGACCCGCTGGTTCAGCTCCTCGACGTTCCACATGACGAACGCGTCGCCGTGCATCGACGAGGCGCTGCGGCCCTGCGGATCGGAGGAGAGGTAGTAGCCGGCCTTCGAGCCCTTGGCCCCGTACGCGATATCGAAGGTCAAGGCCGGAATCCGGACCGGATGGCCGGCCGGGCAGCCCGCGTCGGTCCCGAACGCCACATGCTCCTTGTGGTGCGGGCTGTCCAGGTTCCTGCCGTCCCAGCAGTCCGGGAACTGCAGCATGAAATGCAGGCTCGCCGGCTCACCGCAGATCGGCCAGTTGCCGTTGTCGCTGCGGGCATAGCCATTGATGTCACCCGGTCCGTAGAAGGCGCAGTAGAACTGACCCTGCGCGCCCCGCGGCGTCGGCTGCTTCTTCTTGGCGTCCCCGGCGACCATCCGCAGCCCGTTCGGCATCGGCATGATCCCGTCCGAGTTCTTCCGGAGCGAGCGGTAGTAGACCCGGAATCCGGTGGTCTCGACCGGCTTACGGGTCGCGGCCTCGTAGAGCGTCGGCACCCAGTAGGCGGAATGGTCCACGACCGGCTTGCACGTGGTGGCGGTGAACTTCATCAGATCGCCGGCCACGGTGTTCGCATCCACGGCCTTGTTGCCGACGAAGGAATGCATGTGCGAGGCGCCCGGCAGCCCGGGGAAGACGATCGGGTCGTCGGCCTTGCGGTGGCTGTAGCGGCAGTCGGCCCGGAACTCCGGCAGGTTGCCGGCGTTGCCCGGCGGGTCGGCCCTGGTGGCCTTGTACTTGGCGACCTGCGCATTCCAGGCTGCCCGGTCGACCGGGATCCAGCCGGCTCTGGGCGCCTGCTGGGTGGCGGTGGCCGACGGCCTTTTCGCGGTCGGCGTCTTAGTGATCGGCGTCGTCTTCGGTGGCGTTGTGCCCGGGGCTGTTGCCGGCGCGCGGCTCTGATCCACGGCCTGCGGCTGCTGGCGGGCGGAGGCCTGGTTGAGACTCACCGACACGACAACCGCGGTGATGAGCGCGACGGTCACGCCGGCGCCGGCCACAGCCAGCCCCCGCCCGCGCCGGACATGGCGACCGGACTCAGGCACGGGGAAAGGAAAACGCGGCACAGGTCACTCCCAACAAGCGAACACGACAAGCCGGCCGAACCGAGCGACCGCCGGAATGGTAGGCCGGTGGGAAGTGCACCTGACAGGCCCTTAAGCCGGAACAAAGAATGACTGTCCGACAGGACAGAATCCGCCGCCTGACCCCGAAAAAGTGTTAGCGGTGCCGGCCGAACGAGCTTCCGCGCGCGGGAGTCGGAGGAAAATGGTCGTCATGCTGTCCGACCTGCTCGCGGAGATCGAACGACAAGGCGGTTACGAGTCCGGCAACGGGCCGGAGCCCCCGAGTGCGTCACTTGACCTTGAGGGTTACTCCGCTGCTGGTTGCGCCCGCGTTGTAGGTGCCGCCGGCCACCGAGACCCGGAGGGTCCAGGTGCCGCGCTTGAAGGACCGGGTGAAGGAGTACGACCCGCTTGAGGTCGTCTTGGCCGTCGTGACGGTCACCCACTTGGCGCCCGACTTGCGTTGCAGGGTCACCTTGACGCCCGCGCGGCCCGGTTTTGCCGTACCCGTGAGCTTGATCTTCTTGTTGGCCTTGGGTTTGGTGGTGCTCGCCTTGATCGTGGCGGTGTAGCGGACCGTCGCCGCCGGGGTGGCCGAGGTTGCCGGCCAGGCGCCCGGCGATCCCGCGTACCGGATGCGGTAGGTCGTGGTGATCGACGGCTTGACGGTCGCCCGCCAGGCGCCCTTCGCGTCGGTCTTCACCGTGGTGATCCGGGCCCAGGCCGTCTTGCCGGCCGGCCGTTGTTCCAGCGTCGCCGACGTGCCGGCGATCGCCGTGCTGCCGCGAAGGATCTTGCCGGTGAGCGTGGCCGATTTGCCGTAGGTGAACGCGCTGGGCGTCACCGTCAGCGGGAGGGCGGTCGGGCTCAGCGTGACCGTCTTCTCCGCGCCGTCGCCGATCGCGCTGGTGGCCCGCACCCCGATCGTGTACGCACGGCGGGTGTCCAGTCCGGTCAGGTTCAACGACCGGGCGGCGGCCGGAAGGGTCGTCTCCTGGCCGGGGGAAAGCCGCACGATGTAGCCGGTCGGGGCCATCTGGCCGGTGCCGTAACTCGGCCTGACCCACTCCAGCAGCGCGGTGCCGTTGCCGGCGGCGACCGACACGCTGACCGGAGCACCCGGTGGCTGCGCCGGCAGCACCTGCCACGGCACCGAAGCCGTCACCTGGTCACCGTCGGCGTCGGTGGCGGTCACCACGGTGGTGCCGGAGCCGGCGGTGGTGGGTATCCCGCCGATGGCGGCGACCAGCGTGCCCGGAGTCGGCCGGCGCACATCAAGGGTGAGGCCCGCGGGCAGGCCCGTGGCGGTCGCCCGGAACGAGTCCGCGGAATCGACCATGTGGTCCGGTGCGTCCGTCAGGGTCACGCTGAAGTTGCCGAAGGCGCCGTAACCCAGCTGCATCGTCTGGGCCGGCGGCACCGACCGGGCGACCGGCGGGCCCTTGACGACCCACCACATCAGCTCCCGCCCGGAGTTGCCGTCGGGGTCGGTCGCGATGATGTCACCGGGGTAGTCGCCCTTGACCGTGGGCGTGCCCGTGATCAGGCCGTCGGCGTCGATCGACACACCGGGCGGCAGGTTGGTGGCGCTGAAGGTCACCGGCTGTCCCTGCGGATCGCGGGCGCTGACCTGGATGCGTACGGAGTCGCCGACGTGCGGGGTGGGCGTGCTGTCCTCGAAGTACGCCAGCTGCGGGGCGCCGTACGCCGGGTCGGAGCCGTCCACCCCGGCGGCCAGCCAGGCGGCGTCGACGGTGCGCCGCTCGACGCTGTCCGGGCCGTACACGTCCGCGGCCGCGCGGATGGTCGCGTCCCGCGCGCCGGAGAAGTTGGTGTTCGAGACCATGTAGACGGTGAGGGCGCGGTACCAGATCTGCGCGGCGCGGTCGTTGCCGATGCCGGTGACCGGCGCGGCGCCGCCACAGGGTGGGCTGTCTCCCCAGCGCGTCGCGCCGCTGCCCGCGGCCAGCGTGTAGAAGAACTTGTTGCCGATGCCCGACGAGTAGTGCGGGTCGAGACTCTTGGCCGTCGGCACCCAGCAGGACAGCGACTTGCCGTCGCGGCTCGGCTCGTCCATCTGGCGCAGCGCCGGGGCGCGGGTCCCGGTCAGCTCGCCGATCAGAAAGTCGGGCGGATCGACGGGGTTGTTCGCCGCGAACTCGACCAGCGTGCCGAAGATGTCGCTGCTGGACTCGTTCAGCCCGCCGGACTCGCCGGAACTCACCAGGCCGGCCGTGCGGTAGTTGAGGCCGTGCGCCACCTCGTGCCCGACCACGTCGAGGGCCGTGAACGGCTTGCCGGTGGGCGCGCCGTCGCCGAAGTACACGCACTCGCAGGAGCTGCTCCACGCCGCGTTGGCCTCGTCGACGTCGTGGTGGACGTACGCGGTCAGGCCCTTGCCGTCGTTGCGCAGACCCGAGCGGCCGAACGACTCCCGCAGGTAGTCCCAGGTCTGCGCCATGCCGTAGTGCACGTCGACAGCGAGGGTGGCGCGGTCGGCGCGGGTGCCGTCGCCCCACACGTTGTCCGCGTCGGTGAACTCGGCGAACTTCTTCGGCTCGAACACGAAGTCCTCGTTCAGGCCGTCGCGGACGGTGTTGCCGCCCCGGTCGGGGTCGACCAGCGTGTACGCGCTGTCGGCCTGCCGGGTGGTGCTCAGCGGGACGTCACCCACCAGCATCCCGTGCCCGGTGCCCGCCTCGGCGGTCTGCACTTCCTCGTACGCGCGGCGGACCGTCCCGGTGGTCGCGTCGACGATCACCAGCCGAGTGCCGACGGTCACCTCCCAGGCGCGCACCGGCTTGCCGGCGAAGGCGTCGATCACCTGTCGCGCGTTGCCGGCGCTCGGCTGCCCGGCGAACCGTTCGGCAGCTGCGACGGCCTGCTCACGGTCGACCTTGGCGGTTGCCGGAACGTCGATGGCCTGCTGCTGGGCCACGGTGGCGTCGGTGAACCGGCCGGTCGCGGCCGAGTGGACCACGAAGTCGCCGCCGAGCACGGCGAGGCCCCGGTGCGTGCGCTGGAACCGGACGTGCCGGGTGCCGGCCGCGTCCACCATGGTGTCGACCACCCGGTACTGCTCGCCCGGGGCGGACCGGATGGCCGTGCCGTTGCGGCGGATCGCCGTACGCGCGTCCCGGACCGCCCGGGCGCGGGTGACCGCCGGCTCGGTCGCCGGCGCGGCGGACTTCTTAGGCTTCGCGGTCGTCGCCGGCTTGCCGGCGGCAGGCAGCTCCGAGGCGGACGGCCGGGGCGCGGCGGCCTCGTTCCAGCTCGGCGGGGGATCGGCGGGGACCTCGCGGGCGATCGCGACCCCGGCCCCGGTGAGCACCAGTACGGCGGCGAGCGCGATCGGTACACGGCGATGCCGGACTGCCATGCTTATTTTCCCCCGTCGATCTTCGATGAGGAGGGGACGATACCGGACCGACGCTGAATGGGCAGCCCCGCCGGGAAGGGGCTAGTTTGCTGGGATGAGTTCCCTTGATGACGTGGGCGAACGTGACGGCTGGCGGTGCTGGGTCTGTGACGAGCCGGTCGACGCCGGCATGCCGGTGAACGACCCGCGCGGTCCGAGCGTCGACAGCCGTACCGCCGACCGCAAGGCCAAGGTCACCGAGCGGCTCGCCCACCGCGCCTGCAACACCCGCAAGGGTGCGGTCAAGGTGGTCATCGCCTGGCCGGACCGGCTGCACGTGGTCGAGCCCGCGCCGCTGGTCGCGGTCGCGGACCGCCTCGAGCGCAAGGGCGGCCGGGAGCTGGTCGCCCGGTGCCCGAGCCGCAAGGATGCTCAGGAGGCGGCGGACTGGCTGGTCGACCGGTTCTCCCGGCTGGTGCCCGGGCTGCCGGTGACCGCGAGCGTCGACCCGGGCGGCGGTCAGTTCCTGGTGGCCCTGGCCGCGGGCCGCCGCTGAGCGATCAAGCTTCGTGGCCCCGCAGCAGTGACGCGATCTCCGTGGTCCGCGCATGGTCGTCGCCCAGCACGCGCCGGCGGTCGCGGAGCACCTGTTCCCACAGCTCGATCGCCTCGGTCAGGCGGCCGGCCGTGCGGTAGGCGTACGCGAGGTCGCTGCGGCTCGACAGGGTGTCCGGGTGGTCGTCGCCGAGCACCCGCCGCCGGTCGGTGAGCACCTGCTCGAACAGGTCGATCGCCTCGGCCACCCGCCCGGCCGCGTGGTACGCGTAGGCGAGGTCGTAGCGGTTGGCGAGCGAGTCGGGGTGGTCGTCGCCCAGCACGCGCCGCGAGTCGGTGACGATCTGCTCGAACAGGTCGACGGCCTCGGCCACCCGCCCGGCAGCCTGGTAGGCGCTGGCCAGGTTGTTACGGCTGACCAAAGTGTCCGGATGGTCGTCCCCGAGCACCCGGCGCCGGCTCGCGCGGGCCTGCTCGAACAGGACGATCGCCTCGCCCAGGCGCCCGGCCGCCCGGTAGGCGAAGGCAAGGTCGTTGCGGCTGGTC
This sequence comes from Actinoplanes sp. NPDC048791, assembly GCF_040650095.1. Classification (NCBI taxonomy): domain Bacteria; kingdom Bacillati; phylum Actinomycetota; class Actinomycetes; order Micromonosporales; family Micromonosporaceae; genus Actinoplanes; species Actinoplanes sp. NPDC048791. Next base: position 13,005 of record NZ_JBEZGQ010000101.1, read on the forward strand.
AGCGTGTCGGGGTGGTCGTCCCCGAGGACACGTTGCCGGTCGGTGCGGGCCTGCTCGAACAGCTCGATCGACTCGGCCACCCGGCCCGCCGCCTGGTAGGCGCCCGCGAGGTTGTGGCGGCTGGTCAGCGTGTCCGGGTGATCGTCGCCGAGCACGCGTTGCCGGCCGGCGCGGACCTGCTCGAACAGCTCGACCGCGGCGGAGACCTGGCCCTGGGACTGCCGGTAGACCGCTGCCTGGTCGTTGACGTACATCAGCTCGGTGTTGCCGTGGGCCGGGCCGACGTGCCGGGTGAGCGCGTCGATGTGCGGCAGCAGCTGGTTCCAGCGGGGCCAGCCGGCGACATTCTTCAGCGGAGCCTCAGGTATCGCGGCCCGCACGATCGAGATGGCGGCGGCCGCGTCCTCCTCCTGCCGGACGACGGCCTGCACCAGCCGGTGCACACTCACCTCGCCCGCCCGGCGGTTGATCAGACTGAAGGACGCCAGCACCGCGAGCGCGTCGCTGGTCGCGACCGGATCAGCATGCGGCAGGGACAGCACTTCCACGGGTACGGCGTCAGGGCCGAGCCAGGCCAGCACCCGCAGCACCCGCACAGCCAGCGGCGACCGCCCGGCAACCGCGTCCATGCCGGCCCGCCAGATCGTGGCGACTGTCCGCCGCGCCGAGTCCCCCTCGCCCGGGTCGGCCGCGACCAGCGCGAACCGGTCGGTCAGCAACCGGACGTAGCCGTCGAAACCGAGACCCTCGTGCTGGCTGACGTACCCCGCGGCCTGCTCCAACGCGAGCGGCAGATCACCCAGCGCCGCGGCCAGCCGGCCGGCGCCGTCGTGGTCGTCCAGCCCGGTCAGCCGCTGCAACAGCTGCACACTCGCCGACCGGTCCAGCACGCCCAGTCGTAAAGGCGTCAACCCGAGCCGGGCCCACCGGGCCGTACCGAGATCACGGCGGGTGGTCATCACCACCCGGCCCCGCCCGGTCACCTGGGCCAGCAGTGCCTCGATGTCAGCGACGTCCTCGACGTTGTCCAGCACCAGCAACCAGTCGCGATGGGTCTGCAGCCAGCCCAGCGCCCAGGAACGCCCGTCCGCCAGCGTCGCCACCGGATGCAGCCGGCTCGTCAACGCGGCCAGACCGAGCTGTACGTTCGCCGCGGTGTCCGCGGTGATCCACCACACCAGCGAATGCCGGGCCCGGAACGCCTGCGCATAGTGCGCTGCCAGCTCGGACTTCCCGACGCCACCCAGGCCGACCACCGCCGCCTGACCCGAGCCGCGGACCAGCACGTCGTCCAGCGCGGCGACGTCACGGCCCTCGAACACCGCCGACACCGGCGGCAGATTGTCCAGCCCCGGGGGAGCGTCCACGGTGTCCGGGGTGGGTGCCGCCGTACCGCCCAGCGAGATGGCGTTGTGCACGTTGCCGGTGCCGACCTGCACGTTGGCCGAGCCGGTGACCGTCACGCCGCCGGCGGGCGGATGCCCGGCCGGGCCGGTCACCGCGCCGGCGGCGGCTGGTGGACGGTCAGGACGTTGTGGTCGCCGACCTGCACCCCGGTCGAGTTCGTCACGGTGACGGTGAAGGTGCCCCCGCGTACGGGGGAGGCCGCGACGATCGCCGCGATCTCCTCAGCCAGCTCGGCATCTTCCGACAGCGCGCGTTTCACCTGGGCGTACACCGCCGCGGCGAACGCCTCGTCGTCCGGATTCTCGCCCAGGTCGGTCACCGCGGCACCGACCTGCGCTGCGCGCGGCGACTTCAGCAGCCGGCCCAGCAGCCGCCGCCCGGCACCCACGGTCGCGTTCGCCGCGGCGTCGGTGCCCTGCTCAGTGGCCTTGGTGACCACCGCGCTGCCGTACGCCCCGGCCGCCGCCGAGAGCAGCGGCACGACGGTGCCCGCGAGCTCGCCCACTTCGATCATGGCCACGCCTTCCTCACCGGATGCAACGACATATACCAGACCGGTCACAGTGGATCTCAGGTCGGACGCGCGGATCGGACCGTCCGGTAGTGGCGGGCCGCGCGGACGCGGTGTTGGAGTCGCCGTTGTTGCCACCGTTGCCGGAGCCGCCGTTGCCGGAGCCGCCGTCGGACTCGTCGTCGTCGG
>NZ_JBEZGQ010000102.1:0-15082 GCF_040650095.1 Actinoplanes sp. NPDC048791
TCGCGGCGCGCGCGACCGCGATCGCGCCGTGCCCGAAACCGTCGGCCTTCACCACCGCCATCAGGTCCGTGCGGGCGACGGCCGCCACGGTACGGACATTGCCCGCGACCGCCGCCAGGTCGACGACGGCCTCACCGAGGAAACTCATCGCCGGCGCCACCACACCGCGAGACCCAGCAGGACGACGGCGGCCAGCGCGGCAAGGGCACTCAGGCCGTAACCGATCAGATGGCGATCGCCCGTCGTATCAGCGATCCAGTCGGCGAGATTGTCGGTCCGCGCGCTGAAGTCCGGCCCCGGGTGGGGGCATCGGGGCCCGCCGCTGACCACGGCCACCAGGACCGCGGTCCGTCCCGCTGCTGCCGGAAGTACGGCCCGCCGGAGTCGTGCGGGCACGGGCTGGTGTCCGCGCGCGGCGCCTTGCCCGAGGTCTCGATCAGCGAGTCGCTCGTCCGGCCGACGACGAACTGCCCGGTCTGCAACCGTTGCGCCGGCTCGGAGCCGTCACCGGCGGTCAGGCCGTACCCGGTGAGCCGGACGACCTCGCCCACCGTGGGCGGTGCGGTGCCGACCCGCAGCGGGGTGATGTCGGTGACCGCCGGGTCGATCTCGGCCAGCGCCACGTCGGCGCCTTCGGCCTGGCGTACGGAGACGACCTCGGCCTCGTGCCCCTCCCCGCTGCTCAGGTCCGCGCGCCCGATGGTGGCGGTGGTGCGGTCGGCCACGGTCCGGCTCACCCGGCGCCCGTCCGCCGTACGGAAGCAGTGCCCCGCGGTGATCACCCACCGGGGCGCGACCAGAGCACCGGAGCAGGAGCTGTCCCGGGTGCCGGGGCCGTCGGTGGGCAGGCCGGCCATGGTCAGCAACACCGTGAACGGATAGGCGCCGGCGTCCACGTCCTCTCCGTACGCGATGGCGGACGCCGGCTGGGCGCTCACCGGTGCGGCGGCCAGCGCCACCACGATCAGGACCGCGGTGAGACATCGACGGACAGATCTCATGGAAGGCCATGCTGCGTAAGCGCCCGTCCGGAGGACGTCAGCACGGTCCTTATGGAATCTTTATCCCGGCTGTGCCAGCCTGGCGGGCGGTCACGGACGGCGAGGAGGCGCGGCGTTGCGGGTGCTGGTGGCGGACGACGAGCGGGTGCTCGCCGACATGGTGGCCGAGGGGCTGCGCCGGCTGTCCATGGCCGTCGACGTGGTCTACGACGGCGTCACCGCCTGGGAGAAGCTCGGCGTCAACCGCTACGACGTCGCCGTCCTGGACCGGGACATGCCCGGCAGCACCGGCGACGAGGTGTGCCGGCGGATCGCCGGGGCCGGGCTGGGCACGCGCGTGCTGCTGCTGACCGCGGCGGCCGGGATCCGCGACCGGGTCGAGGGCCTCGGGCTGGGCGCCGACGACTACCTGACCAAGCCGTTCGCGTTCGCGGAGCTGGTCGCCCGGCTGCAGGCGCTGTCCCGCCGCTCGACCCCGGCGTTGCCCCCGGTGCTGGAGCAGGCCGGCATCGTGCTGGACGTGACCCGGCACACGGCGGCCCGCGACGGGCTGACGCTGTCACTCTCGCCGAAGGAGTACGCCGTCCTGCACGTGCTCATGCGCGCCGGCGGTCGCGTGGTCAGCGCCGAGGACCTGCTCGAGCAGGCGTGGGACGAGAACGCCGACCCGTTCACCAACACTGTGCGTACCACCGTCATGACCTTGCGCCGCAAGCTCGGCGACCCGCCGGTGATCCACACGGTGCCCAAGGTCGGCTACCGGCTCGCACCATGAGGTCACCCTCCCCGGTCCGCCGCATCCTCCTGGTCTGCGGGATCGCCCTGGTCGCGGCCCAGTTCGCCCCGGCGGTCGCCGACCAGGTGCTCACCGTGACCCGGGAGTTCGGGGTGTCCTGGTGCGGGATGGGCGGGCCGCGCGCCCCCGACGCCGAAGCCTCGTTCTTCTGCGAGCAGGTCTTCCGGCGGCCCAGCGTCGTGACCGGACCCGTCCTGTTCCTGGTCCTCGCGGGCCTGCTGGCGCTGTGTGTCCCAGCGGCACGCTGGTGCCTGCGGCCGGTCCGGGACCTGGTCCCGGTGATCGCGAACGTCGGCCCGCAGAACCTGGGCCACCGCCTGCGCCCCGGACCGGGCCAGGACGAAGTGGCGCTGCTCGGCCGCACGATCGACGACATGATGGACCGCATCGCGGTCGGCTACGAGGCCCAGCGCCGGTTCGCCGCCGACGCCTCCCACGAGCTGCGCACCCCGCTCGCCGTGCAGCGGACGCTGATCGAGGTCGGCATGGCGCGGGCCCGCACCGAGGACCAGCTCGAACTGCTGACCGCCCAGCTGCTGGAGACCAACGAACGCAACGAGCAGCTGATCGAGGGCCTGCTGGTCCTGGCCGAGAGCGACCGCGGCCTGCTGTCCCGCACCCCGCTGCGGCTCGACCTGATCACCGCGGAGGTCCTCGACGCCCACCGCGCCCGGGCCGCCGAGAACGGCATCACGATCACCAGCACCCTGCGCCCACGCCTGGTCCTGGGCGAGCAGGTACTGCTGGAACGCCTGGTCAGCAACCTGGTGCAGAACGCGGTGAGCTACAACCGCCCGGACGGCACCATCGACGTCCAGGTCGGCGACGACCCGGCCCTGACCGTCACGAACACCGGCGACGACGTCCCGGCCGAGGCGGTGTCCGCCCTGTTCGAACCGTTCCGCCGGCTGTCGGCCGCCCGCATCCACCAGGGCGGCGGGGCGGGGCTCGGGCTGTCGATCGCCCGCTCGATCACCCGAGCCCACGACGGCGTCATCGCGGCCTCGTCCACCGGCCACGACGGGCTGCGGGTCCAGGTCTCCTTCCCCGAGGCCCCCGGACCCGTCTAGCTCTGCATTCAATCTCAGTAATGCTCAGCATCCTGCGCATAAAGCGCTATTATGGTGAGGATCTTGCCCTTAAGGAGGTGTCCTGTGCCTCGTCCCCCATCGGTCCGGGTGACTTCCGCCGCCAAGAGCATCGGCGAACAGACGGTTGCGTGGCGCAAGCTGCAAGGCCTCACGGCGGCTCAGGTGGCCGAACGAGCCGGCATCTCCAGGAACACCCTGCGCCGCATCGAGACCGGAGACGCCGGCGTCAGCTTCCAGGCTTTTCTGGGGGTGGCCCGAGCTCTTGGCGTGCTGGACGCCGTGGTGACGGCCACGGACCCCTACGAGACCGACCTCGGCCGGGCACGAGCCGACGACATCCTTCCCAAGCGGGTACGCCCGTGAGCCACATCCTCACCTACCTGGACCTAGACGGAGAAACCCGGAAGGTGGGCGACGCCTACTTCACATTCCGACGCAACCGGCTCACAGCCAGCTTCTCCTATGAGCGTGACTATCTTTCCGCTCAAGGGGCCTATGCCGTCGATCCCGCGTTGCGACTCTCGGCCGGCTCATGGCCTCTGCCGTACGGGCTCCCCGGAGCTTTCAGTGACGCCGCCCCCGACCGCTGGGGTCGCGGACTGATCGCGAAGCGGCTACGGGCGACCGCAAGCGCCGAGGGACGACCGCTCCCAGCGCTCGACGACCGGGACTACCTGCTCGGTGTGAGCGACGAAACGCGCCAAGGGGCGCTGCGCTTCAAAACCGATGCCGCCGGAGAGTTCCAGCATCCGGCGCCGGAGGTCCCGAAACTCATTGCGTTGCCAAGTCTGCTGCACGCAGCCACCGTGGTCGCCCGGGACGAACCAGACAACCTGGCGGCGATCAAGACGCTGCTGGACGCCGGCACCGGATCACTGGGCGGTGCGCGGCCCAAGGCGTCGGTGCAGGACGGGGATCGCCTTCTCATCGCCAAGTTTCCCCATCCCTCCGATGGATGGAGTGTCATGCGATGGGAGATGACTGCTCTTGATCTGGCCGAGAGCGCCGGCATCCCGGTGCCGAACCGCCGGTTGATAGGCATCGAGGGGCACGCGGTGCTGCTGCTCGACCGATTCGATCGGCACCGAGCGGGCCGCGTCGGCTACATCAGTGCGATGACGCTTCTCGAAGCTCGCGACGGTGAGTCGCGCGACTACACCGAGATCGCGGAGGCCATTCCGGAACACAGCTCGGCGACGAACGACGACCTGCGGCAACTCTGGCGGCGCATCGCATTCTCGGTCGCGGTGCACAACACCGACGACCATCTGCGAAACCATGGATTCCTTCGTGGACGAGCCGGATGGCGCCTCGCCCCGGCGTTCGACCTCAATCCCAATCCCGATCTTGCCGCCCGCCGGGTCACCAGCATCGGGGGAGCTGACAATCCCGCGGACGATCTGCGCGCCCTCATCATGTACGCACCGACCTTCGGCCTTACGGACGCCCAAGCCCGCGCCACACTGCGCGAAGTCGCCGATGCCACGAGCGGCTGGGAAGCCCGGGCGCGCGGCAATGGCATCGCGGCAGCCGAGATCGAGCGTTTCCGCCCGACCCTGTCGCACACCATCGAGGCGACGGCCCGGGCCTCGCAGCCGAACGCGTGACCAGCAGCCGCTAGGACTGCGCCGGAGCCGAGCTGCGCGTCTCCCAGGCCGACCACAGCTGCGCATAGCGGCCGCCCGCAGCGACCAGCTCAGCATGCGGCCCCGACTCCACGATCTCGCCATGCTCCAGCACGATGACCCGGTCCGCCGACGCCGCCTGGGTGAGCCGGTGCGCCACGATCAGCACCGTCCGTCCCCGCGTCGCCGCCGCCGCGGCCTCCTCCAGCGCCCGGGCCCCCGCGCTCCCCGCCTCAGCCGTCGCCTCGTCCAGCACCGCCACCGCAGGGTCCAGCAGCACCAACCGGGCCAGCGCGAGCTGCTGCGCCTGCGCGGCGGTCAGCTCGTGGCTGCCGTCACCGACGAGCGTGTCCAAGCCCTCGGGCAGCGCGAGCGCCCAGTGCAGGGCGCCTACGGTGTCCAGCGCGGCGGAGACCTCTTCGACGCTTGCCGACGGGCGGGCCAGCCGCAGGTCCTCGATGAGCGGCCCGGCGAAGACGTGCGTCTCCTGGCTGATGATCGCCACGGTCTCGCCCGGCAGCTCCGCGACCGGCACCCCGCCGACCCGTGCCACGCCCTCGTCGGGGCGCAGCACACCGGCGGCGATGGAGGCGACCGTGGTCTTGCCGGCCCCGGTCGAGCCGACCAGCGCCACCCGTTCCCCCGGCTCCAGCCGCAGGCTGACCTTGCGCAGCACCGGCGTGCGGCCGTCGTAGCTGAAGCTGACGTCGTCCAGAGTGAGCGCCGCGTCGGCCGGCGGGCGGCCCGCGCCGCGCTGCTCGACCGGCATCGTCTCGACGCCGACCAGCCGGGACAGGCTCGCGCCGGCCGCCTGGATCTCGTCGAAGGTGAACAGCAGCGTGGACACCGGGTTGAACAGCCGGTGGAACAGCAGCGCGGCGGCCGAGGCCTGGCCGACGGTCACCGAGCCGTCGCGGACCAGCCAGAAGCCGACCGTCAGGATCGCCGCCAGGCCGAAGAACTCGGCCCGGTTGACCCGGCCGACGAAGCGGGTGAACAGCGTGAAGACGCCGACGTCGATGTCGCGTGCCTTGGCCGACGCGGCGTCGATGTCCGCCAGGTGCCGCTGTTCCAGCCGGTACGCGTGCACGGTCCGCAGCCCCTGCATGCTCTCCACCAGCAGCTGAGACCGCTCGGCGACAGCCTTGCGCTCCGCGGCGTAGCGGGGGGCCGAGCGCGGCAGGTACCAGCGCAGCGCGACCACGTAGAACGGCACGGCCACGGCACCGGCCAGGCCCAGCCGCCAGTCGATGCCGGCCATGGCCACCAGGCTCAGCACGCCCAGCAGCAGCGCCGAGATCACGTTCGGCAGCACGTCGGAGACGGCCTTGCCGATCGCCGCGATGTCCGCACCGACCCGGGACAGCAGGTCGCCGCGCCCGGCCCGGTCCAGCACCAGGGCCGGCAGCCGCAGCGCGGTCGCGACGGTGCTCTCGCGCAGGTCGGCGAGCATCCGGGCGCCGAGCCGGCCGACCAGGTACGAGGACAGCCCGATCGCACCCCCACCGATGAGCGCGGCGGTGACGATGACGACGGAGATCGACACGATCGCCCCCGTGCCGGCGCCGTCGCGGACCCGGTCGACGAGCATGCCCAGGGCGTACACGGGAACGATCGAGGCCGCGGCCGCGAGCAGGCCGACCAGCAGCGTCCCGGTCACCTCGGCCCGGCGTCCGCGCAGCTCGGCCCACAGCCAGCCGCGGGTCTGCCGGGCGGTCGCGATGGGCAGGATCTGGGTCATCGCAGCACCAACTGTCGGTAGGTCTCGTCGCTCGCGCCCAGTTCCTCGTGCTCGCCCTCGGCCGTGACCACGCCGTCGCCGAGCACGACGATGCGGTCGGTGGCGGCGAGCAGGGCCGGGCTGCTCGTGATGACGACGGTGGCGAAGCCGGACGATGCCCTGCGCGTTGGCGTGCTCGGTGACCGCGTCGACGGCGGTGGTCGGGTCGTGCAGCACCAGCTCCGGCGGCCGGGCCAGCAGCGCACGGGCCAGGGCGATCCGCTGGCGCTGGCCGCCGGAGAGGCTGGCACCGCGTTCGGCGACGAGCGCGTCGAGCCGTTCCGGCTGGGAGTCGAGGACCTCGTCGGCGGCCGACGCTCCCAGCACCTCGGCCGGGATCTCCCCGTCAGCGTGCACGGCCACGTTGGCGGCGATCGTGCCGGTGAACAGGTCGGTGTGGTGCGGCTCGACCAGCAGCAGCCGGCGCGCGTGGGCCCGGTCGACCTGCTCCAGCGGTGAGCCGCCCAGCAGCACGCTGCCCTGGTAGTCGGCGGGGACGCTGAGCAGCTTGACCAGCGCCTCGGCGTCGCCGGGGCGGCGGGCTACCACGCCGACGAACTCGCCCGGCCGCACGTGCAGGTCGAGGCCGTCGAGCGGGCCGTGCCGTACGCCGGACAGGTGCAGCTCGCACGGGTGCTCGGCGGGCCGGTCGGCGCCTTCCGGCAGCACCAGCCCGGCGTCGGTGACCAGCGCGACCCGGTCCGCGGACGCGCGTGCCTCGGCGATCCAGCTCGGCACCACGGCCAGCGTCCCGAACGGCTCGATGAGGAACTGGGCGAGGCCGATGACGGTGATGAACTGCCCGACGGTGATCCGGCCGGTGAGCGCGAACCAGCCCGCCAGGATGGCGATGCCGCAGGCCAGCAGCGTGCTCAGCACGGTCGAGGCGGCCAGGTAGCCACCCTGGGTGCGCGACGCCCGCAGCGTCGCCGCCAGCGAGCGGCGGCTGACCGCCCGGTAGTTCCCGGCGGCGGCGTCCTGCGCGCCGATGCCGCGCAGCGGCCGCAGCCCGGTGACCAGGTCGGTGGCCAGCGAGGTGGCCCGGCCGGCCTGTTCCTGCTGGTCGGCGACCCGCCGGGTGATCAGCGGCGAGCTGATCTGCAGCAGCACCAGCACCAGCGGGGTGGCGACCAGGACGACCAGACCCAGCGGTACGGAGATGAGCAGCAGCACCACCGCACTGATCACCGTGGCGACGACGGCACCGACGATCCGCGGCACGTAGTCCAGCAGGTACGAGGTGTTGTCGGCGTCGCTCGTGGACACCGTCAGCAGATCCCCGGCCCGCAGGTCGGTACGCACCCCGCGCGGGTGCAGGATCTTCGCCGACACCTCCAGGCGCAGCTGGTGCCCCTCCTCGGCGATGGCGGCCATGAGCTGCCGCGCGCCGAAGCGGTACGCCATGGTCAGCAGCGTGAACTGCACGGCGAGCACGCCCACCCAGAGCAGCAGCTGACCGAGGTCGCCCGGCGTGACGGCCCGGTCGATGACCACGCCGATCAGGACCGGGACGAACGTCTCGCAGGCCTGGTGCACCGCGATGAGGCCGGTGCCGAACCACAGCCGCTTGGCGTTACGAGTGGTGGTGCGTACGAGAATCCGCGCGCCCGACTTGCTCACTGGGCCATGCTGTCGCGCAGCGACTTGGGGCGCAGGTCGGTCCAGTTGGCGTCGACGTAGTCGATGGCCTGCTGCCGCGGCGCGGGCCCGAAGACGCTGCGCCAGCCCGACGGGATCTCCTTGAAGGACGGCCAGAGCGAGTGCTGCTCCTCGTCGTTCACGAGGACGTGGAAGGTGCCGTTCTCGTCGTCGAACGGGTTGCTGGACACGACGTCTCCCCACAGGTCGGCCGAAAAGTAAGGACAGCCTAACCTACGCGCTGGGTCACCTTCGAGCGCGGGATCACCAGCGGCGTACCGGTCTCCGGGTCGTCGATGATCCGGCAGCCCAGCGCGAAGACGTCCTCGACCAGCTCGGCCGTCATGACCTCGCGCGGGTCGCCCTGGGCCACGATCACCCCGGCCTTCATCACCACCAGGTGGTCGGCGTACCGGGCGGCCTGGTTGAGGTCGTGCAGCACCGCGACCATCGTCGTGCCCTGCTCGCGGTTGAGCCGCACGCACAGCTCCAGCAGCTCGATCTGGTGGGCGATGTCCAGGAACGTGGTCGGCTCGTCCAGCAGCACGATCGGCGTCTGCTGGGCCAGCACCATGGCCACCCAGACCCGCTGCCGCTGCCCGCCGGACAACGTGTCGACGAGCTCACCGGAGAGGTCGGTCACCCCGGTGGCGACCATCGCGGCGACCACGGCGGCCTCGTCCCCGGCCGACCACTGCCGGATCAGCTTCTGGTGCGGGAACCGGCCGCGGGCGACCAGCTCGGCGACCGTGATCCCGTCCGGGGCGATCGACGACTGCGGCAGCAGCCCGAGCCGGCGGGCGACCTCCTTGGCCGGCCGCGAGTGGATGTCCCGGCCGTCCAGCAGCACCTCGCCGGCGCTGGGCTTGAGCAGCCGGGACAGCGCGCGCAGCAGCGTGGACTTGCCGCAGGCGTTGGGGCCGATGATCGCGGTGAACCGGCTCTGCGGCACCTCGAGGTCGAGGTGCTCGCTGATCGTCCGGCGGTCGTACCCGATGGTGATGTCGCGGGCGGCGATGCTCATTCAGGACCCCTGTCGTCGCGCCTGGCGGATCAGCAGCCAGATGAAGTAGATGCCGCCCACCGACACGGTCACGACGCCGACCGGCAGCTGGGTCGGGGCGAACGCCCGCTGGGCGAGGAAGTCGCTGAGCATCAGCAGGAAGGCGCCCATCGCGGCCGAGGGCAGCAGCGCGATGCCGGGCGTGCGGGTGACGCGCTGGGCGAGCTGCGGGGCGGCCAGCGCCACGAAGGAGATCGGACCGGCGGCCGCTGTCGCGACCGCGGTGAGGGCAACCCCGATGACCAGGTACGCGAGCCGGGTCGGTTCCACCCGTACGCCGAGTGCGGCGGCCGCGTCCTCACCCATCTCCAGCAGGGACAGGCGGGGGCCGTACCCGATCAGGAGCAGGCACAGCACGCCGACCGTGACCGCCACCGGGGTGACCTGGGCCCAGCCCAGGCCGTTGAGGCTGCCCTGCCCCCACATCATGGCGGCGAAGGCCGCCTGCAGGTCGACCTTGATGATGAACCACTGGTTGACCGAGGCCAGCATGGCGCTGATCGCGATGCCCACGATGATCAGCCGGAAGCCCTGCACGCCGCGCTTGAAGGCGAGCAGGTAGACCGCGACGGCGGTGGCCAGCCCACCGGCCAGCGCACCGGCCGCCACCACGTAATAGCCGTTGCCGACCAGCACGGTCACGAGCAGCACCCCGGTGTACGCGCCCGTGCTGAACCCGATGACGTCCGGGCTGCCCAGCGGGTTGCGGGTCAGCGCCTGGAAGACCGCCCCGGCCAGCCCCAGCGCGGCGCCGATGATCAGCGCCAGCAGCACCCGCGGCAGCCGCCACTCGACGACCACCAGCCGGGCGGCCCGGGTGCCCTCGCCGGACAGCGCCCGCAGCACCTCGGCCGGGGTCAGGGTGAACTCACCGGTGCCCAGGGTCAGCACGCCGACGGCGAGCGCGGCCAGCACGAGCACCGCACAGACCAGCGCCGGACGCAGCGAGATCCGGGCGGACGCGTTGCGGTGCGGGCGCAGCACCACGACCTTGCGGCCGAAGTCGACGCTCACAGGCCACTCACCCGGGCCCGGCGGACCCACCAGATCAGTACGGGCGCGCCGATGAAGGCGGTGACCACGCCGACGCGCAGCTCACCCGGCCGCACCACGAGCCGGCCCACGATGTCGGCGAGCAGCAGCAGCACCGGACCGCAGACCACGGTGTAGACGAAGATCCAGCGCTGGTCCGGGCCGACGATCCAGCGCACCACGTGCGGCACCATCAGCCCGACGAACCCGATCGGCCCGACCGCGGCGGTCGCCGCGCCGGCCAGCAGCATCACCGAGACGGTGGCCAGGAACCGGGTGCGGCCGATCCGGGCGCCGAGGGTACGGGCGAGATCGTCACCGAGCGCCACCGCGTTGAGCGACCGGGCGACGATCAGCGCGAGCACCGTCCCGGCCAGCACGAACGGCAGGATGGTGGTGGCCACGTCCAGCGGCCGCCCGGCCAGCGAGCCGATGTCCCAGAACCGCAGGTAGTCGAAGGCGCGGGGCCGCACGAGCCGGATGCCGCCGGAAATGCCGTCCATGACCGCGCCCAGGGCGACCCCGGCCAGGGTGAGCCGGATCGGGGTGGCACCGCCGCGCCCGGTGGACCCGAGCCGGTAGACCAGGGTGAGCGCGAACGCGACCCCGGCGAACCCGAACCACATGTACTGCGTGAGGCTGGTCAGGCCGAGCACCCCGACGGCGAACACCACGAACAGCCCGGCGCCGGCGTTGATGCCCAGGATCTGGGTGTCGGCGAGCGGGTTGCGGGTGACGGCCTGGATGACCGCGCCGGACAGTCCGAAGGCGACGCCGGCCAGCAGCCCGAGCACCGTTCGGGGCACCCGCAGGTCCCGCACGATCGACTGGTCGTCGGTGTCGGTGAAGTGGAAGAACGCGTCCCAGACGGCGCCCGGGGGGATGGTGCGGGTGCCGAGGGCGATGCTCAGCAGGCAGACGAGAGCCAGCACGCCGAGACAGATCAGCAGGCCGAGGGTGCGGCGGGCCTGGGTCGCGGCGAGCCCGGCGGCGGCCGGCGCGGCCTTGGGCCCCGGTCGCGTCGCAGCGGCCGTCCGCGTCAGCACCATGCCGCGAAGCTTAGGCTAACCTTCCTTACCCGTCACCTTCCGGTCGTCACCAGCACCGCCGCGGCGGGCGGGCCCGCGGCTCGGCGATCCACCGGGCCGCTGCTGGTCACCGCCACCGGCGCCTGCCATGCGGTGAGGCCGACCAGCGGTAGTCGGCTTCATCGGCCGTCACCAGCGCTCCAGACGGGCGGACAGCACGGCGAGGGCGGCCATCCCGGCCGTGGAGGTACGCAGCACGGACTCCCCGAGCCGCACCGGCTGCGCGCCGGCCGCGACGAACGAGCCCAGCTCCTGATCGCTGATCCCGCCCTCGGGCCCGACGACCAGCACGATCTCACCGGCATCGGGCAGCTTGGCCTGGCTGAGCCGGTCGGTGGCCTCCTCGTGCAGCACGAACGCCGCAGCGGCCGCGGAGAGCAGCCCGGAGACCTTCTTGGTGGAGACGTCAGGGCTGCCCGAGACCACCGGAAGCCACGGACGCCGGGCCTGCTTGGCGGCCTCCCGGGCGGTGCTGACCCACTTCTCCCGGGCCTTGACCCCACGGTCGCCGCGCCACTGGGCGACCGACCGGGAAGCGGCCCACGGCACGATCTCGTCGACGCCGATCTCGGTCATGGCCTGCACCGCCAGCTCACCGCGGTCACCCTTGGCGATGCCCTGCACCACCACCAGGCGTGGATCGGGCGCGGCGACAAAATCCCGGCCGGTGACCTCGACGTCGATGCTGCCCCGGCCGACCCCGGTCACCTCGGCGGCAGCTGTCCCGCCCCGCCCGTCCCCGAGCAGCAGCACCTCACCGACCCGGAGCCGCTGCACGGTGGCGGCATGATGCCCCTCCGCACCGGCGAGCGTGAACCGCTTACCACCGGGCAGGTCGTCAACGAGGAAAAGAGGCGCAGACACCCGCTCACGCTAGCCGAACGCCGCCGGTCCCTCAGTGCCCGTTGAAGGCGTCCCGCATCCGGGAGAAGAATCCGCCCTGCTTGCTCAGCTCGGCGATGTCCTCACCCCGGGTCTTGGCGAAGTCGCGCAGCATCCGCTCCTGGTCGGCGGTCAGCTTGGTCGGCGTCTTGACGTCCAGGTGCACGAACAGCTCACCGCGGCCCTGCCCGCGCAGGTGCGGCACGCCCTTGCCCCGGATGCGCAGCGTCGAGGCCGGCTGGGTGCCCGGCTTGACCTCGATGTTCTCCTCGCTGTCGAGCGTCTTGATGGTCAGCCGGGTGCCGAGTGCGGCGGCCGTCATCGGCAGCGTCACCCGGCAGTGCAGGTCGTCGCCCTTGCGGGAGTAGACGTCGTGGGGGCGTTCGTGGATCTCCACGTACAGGTCGCCGGCCGTGCCGCCGCCCGGGCCGACCTCGCCCTGCTGGGCCAGGCGGATGCGCATGCCGTCCTCGACGCCGGCCGGGATCTTCACGGTCAGCGAGCGGCGGGTGCGGATCCGGCCGTCACCGGCGCAGGTCGGGCAGGGCTGCGGGATGACCGTGCCGTGGCCCTGGCAGACCTGACACGGGCGGGACGAGACGACCTGGCCCAGGAACGTGCGCTGCACCGACTGGACCTCACCGCGGCCACCACAGGTCTCACAGGTGGCCAGGTGGGTGCCGGGTGCGGTACCCGCGCCGGAGCACTGGGTGCACAGGACCGCGGTGTCGACGGTGATCGGCGCCTCGACGCCGAAGGCCGTCTCGACCAGGTCGAGCTCCAGGCGCAGGATCGCGTCGGCGCCGGGCCGGGTGCGCGGCCGAGGCCCTCGGGAGCCGCCACCGGCGGCCGTGCCGAAGAAGGCATCCATGATGTCCTGGAAACCGACGAACGGGCCCGCCCCGCCGGGGCCACCCGGTCCGCCCGCGCCGCCGCCGCCCGGGGCCAGCGGGTCACCGCCGAGGTCGACGATCTGCCGCTTCTGGTCGTCCGAGAGCACCTCGTACGCCGCGTTGATGTCCTTGAACTTCTCGTGCGCCTCGGGGTCGGGATTGACGTCCGGGTGGTATTGACGGGCCAGCTTGCGGTAAGCGCGCTTGATCTCGTCGTCGGTGGCTTCCCGGCTGATCCCGAGAATTCCGTAATAGTCCTTGGCCACAGGGGTTCGAGTCCTCATGTCTGCCCAGCGCTGAGCGGTTCCGTCAGTTTTGTGCCAGCAAATCGCCAACGTAGCGTGCCACGGCTCGTACCGTGGCGATGGTGCCGGGGTAATCCATCCGGGTCGGCCCCAGCACGCCGAGCCCACCAACGATCGTCGTGCCCGGGCCGTAACCCGTGCTGACCACCGAGGCGGCCCGCAGGTTGTCGATCTCGTTCTCGTCGCCGATGCGGACCCGGGTGGTGCTCGGCTCCACCTCACCGATGAGCTTGAGAAGGATGACCTCCTCCTCCAGCGCCTCCAGGACCGGCCGCAGCGAACCCTGGAAGTCCAGCACGCCGCCGCGGGTGAGGTTGGCCGTGCCCGCCAGAGCGAGGCGTTCCTCGCTGCGCTCCACCAGTGTCTCCAACAGCACCGAGGCGACGCAGGCCATCGTGGTGCGCTTCTCCGGGGCGCACTCGTCGACCAGCGTCTGCACCAGCGGCGGGGTGTCGGCGAGCTTCTGCCCGGTGAGCTTGGCGTTGATCACCCGGCGCATGTCGAGCACGTCGTCGCCCGGCGTCGGCCCGGGCAGCTCCACCAGGCGCTGCTCGACCCGGCCGGTGTCGGCGATCATCACCAGCATGATCCGGGTGGTGGAGATCGGCACCAGCTCCAGATGGCGCACCGCGGAACGGGCCAGGCTGGGATACTGCACGACGGCGACCTGGCGGGTGAGCTGCGCGAGCAGGCGCACCGTGCGGTGCACCACGTCGTCGAGGTCGACCGCGCCGACCAGGAAGCGCTCGATTGCCCGGCGCTCGGCCGGGCTCAGCGCCTTGACCCGGGAGAGCCGGTCGACGAAGAGCCGGTAACCGGCGTCGGTGGGCACCCGGCCGGCACTGGTGTGCGGCTGCCGGATGTAGCCCTCCTCCTCCAGCACGGCCATGTCATTGCGGACCGTGGCCGGCGAGACGCCCAGCTGATGCCGCTCGACCAGGGCTTTGCTGCCCACCGGCTCCTGGGTGGCGACGTAGTCCTCGACGATGGCGCGGAGTACTTCGAGCTTGCGGTCGTCGAGACTCATGTCGTACCCCTCCACCTCTCAGCTGGCACTCCGCGAAGTCGAGTGCCAGTCTACGTCGCCCGCGCCCGCCGCGCGATGATCAGCCGTCAGGGCCTGAGCCACTTAGCCGACTGTCTATTCTCCGACGTCACCCGGGTGTTGCTCTCGCCACGTTCGACGTGCGGTCCTACCGTGTGCGCATGACTGAACCGCCGCGTCCGCCCGGTGAGGGCAATCCCTCGGATCCCACCGCGCCGCTCAACCCATATCCGGGTAACGATCCGACTCCCGGATCGGCCCCGCCGCCGCCCCCGGCGTACGGCTCCCCGCAGCCGCCGACCTACGGCACCCCGCCGCAGCAGCCGCCGACCTACGGCACCCCGCCGCCCACCTCGGGTGCCGGCGGTTACGGCCCGCCGCCCAGCTCCGGTGCCGGTGGCTACGGTCCGCCGCCCAGCTCCGGCGCGGGCGGCCACGGCCCGCCGCCGAGCTCCGGCGCGGGTGGCTACGGCCCGCCGCCCGGCTCGGGTGCCGGTGGCTACGGCCCGCCCGGCGCCTACGGCCAGCAGCCCGGTGGTTACCCGCCGGGTGGCTACGCGCCGGGCAACGACGACAAGACCTGGATCCTGGTCGCCCACTTCGGGGGCGCGGCCGGCGCGTTCCTCGGTGGCGGCTGCTCCGGCTGGATCGCGCCGCTGGTGGCGCTGCTGGCCAAGGGCAACCAGTCCCCGGTCGTGCGGGCCGAGGCGGTCAAGGCGCTGAACTTCCAGATCCTCTGGTCGATCATCGCCATCGTCGGCTGGGTGCTGACCTGCATCGTGATCGGCTTCTTCGTCGGTATCGCGGCCTGGGCGATCGCCACGATCTTCGGCATCGTCGCCG
>NZ_JBEZGQ010000103.1:0-14881 GCF_040650095.1 Actinoplanes sp. NPDC048791
GCGGCCACACCGCCGGCGCGGACCATGGAGCCGATCCTGGCCGCCGGGGGTACGGCGGCGGCCGCGTTCACCCTCGGCCCGGACGCGCTCTACACCGCCAGTTTCGGCGCGAACCCCAACAGTGAATCGGGCATCCGCCGGTACGCCCTGCCCGGCGGCGAGCAGCTGTGGGCCACCTCGCTGCCGCAGAACGTGCAGAACCTGACCCTCGACGGCAGCGTGCTGCTGGCCCGCTCGGGCAGCGCCCCGCGGATGTCGTTCCTCGACGCCACCGAGGGCAAGGTGCTGTGGACCCTGAACGAGCCGAACGCCACGGTGGTCACCCTCAGCGGCGGCCGCGCGCTGCTGCGCATCGACACCGACGACGGGGGTACGGAACTCCGGCTCGCCTCCGCACGCACCGGTGCCACGATCTGGAGCCGGATGGTCGCCGGGGTCGGCGAGATCCTCAACGACGACCTGTTCACCGACCGCCCCGACCGGATCGTGGTCCTCGGGGTCGACGGGCAGGTCACCACGCTGCAGTTCGCCGACGGCTCGGTGCTCGGTCAGGGCGAGCTGGGCGTACGGCTGCCGGCGGAGCCGGACGGGACGCTCTCGGCCGACTTCGTCGGTGTCACGGTGTCCGGCGACCAGTTGTACCTGTCCCGGCGTGAGCAGGGGCGGGCTTCGCTGGCCGCGTACCGGTTGCCGCAACTGACCCGGCGGTGGCGCACCGAGGGCGGCCCGACCGGGTTCGTGCACGACTGCGGGCCGGTGCTGTGCATCGCGGACTCCGGCCGGGTGAGCGGGCTCGACCCCAGCGACGGCTCGGTGCGCTGGTCGGACCCGGCCTGGCGCAACGCGTTCCGGCTCGGCGAGGGCACCCTGCTCGCGTACGACCAGCAGGAGAACCCGGAGTCGGCGATCCTCGACGCGCGCACCGGGGCGGTACGGCGCGAACTCGGCCGTACGCTCTCGGTCGGCGGCCTGGAGCTGCGCGAGGACAGCAAGCTCGCGGGCCGGACCTGGGTGGCGGTTGCGGACGGGGGCGACGGCACCGTGCACACCGTCGGCTCGATGCAGACCGGGGCGCCGTACGGCTGCATGGTCCGGCGCCCGTACCTGGCCTGCCCGACCTCCGCCGGGCCGACCACCGTCTGGCAGATCCCGTAGCTCACTTCACCTTGATGGTGCTGATGGGCAGTTCCTTGGTGTTGGTGAGGACCAGGGGCTTGTTGAAGTTCGGCGGCGCGTTCCATTTCTGCAGCTCGGAGGAGGTGCAGGGAGCGACCTTGACCTTGGCGGTGCCGTCGCCGTGGGTGTCCGGCTTCGTTACTGTCAGATCGGTCGGGGTAAGGCAGTAGCCGTTCACGTCCACGATCCGGTAGCTGGTGGTGTATTCGCCGGTGTTGCCGAAGACTTTCCACTTCATGTTCTGCTCCGGAATGGGACCGGCGCCGGCCACCGGGCAGGGCCTCATGGTCACGTAACCCGAGATGGCGTCCGGTGTGCGCAGGCAGTATCCCGGATTGCCGGAACCGAAGGTGCGGATGCGTTCCGTGACCGCGTTGGCCAGGTCGACCGAGACCGCCGGGAGCGACCACTGCTGGTTCCAGGACACGTTGCCGTCCGGCGCTTGCTTGCAGAACCACACGATCTCGTACGTGCTCTTGTCGGCATCGTGGTTCGTGACGTCGAGGCACCGGCTGAACTGCTTGTAGTTGACCACCTGCCGGGTGGTCGCAGAGGCCATGCCCGCGCCGACCCCGGCCTGCGGCCGGAACACGTTCCGGTTGCTGACGCCGCCGCAGCCACCGACGATGAGCGCGCCCGGCTGGCCCGTGGTGTTGACCAGGTTGATGCAGAAGCTGTCCAGGTTCACCCCGTCCGAGGTGCCCTGGAAGTTGCCGTTGTTGTTGAGGCTCCACTGCTGCCGGGCCGAGCGGCCGAGGCACGGCTGGAACGTCACCGGGTCGCCGGTCTTGTGCGGCAACGGGGCGTCCAGGCACATGCCGGCCGGCGCGTCGCCGCGCTCCGAGCCGATCAGCTTGACATTGAGCTCGGTGGTGTAGGCGAACCGCTGGTCGCTGCTGCCGCCCGCTGTGCACCATTGCATGGTGACCGGGGTGCTCTTCGCAGGTGAGGCGTCGGTGCCGCCGTCCATGCACAGTGGCTTGGGCGTGGTCGGTGCGGCGAGCTGGATCGCGCCGCCGGTGATGTTCTCGTTGTTGACCTTGAACGTGTAGGTGGCCTCGAGGGTGCGCGTGCCGGGGTCACCCGCCTCGAGCTTCTTGTCGGCCAGTGGGGCGATCCCGCTTCCGGTGACGGTCAGGACCGCCGTCGACGGCACGTCGAGCGGCGGGCAGGGCAGGAGTGCGGGCGTCGTGTCGGTGGCATCGTCGGGCAGGCCGAAGTACGCGATCTTGATGCGGAAGAACATCGTGCCTTGTTCGGTGGCGGTGTCCCGCTGGCCCCCGCTGTCCTGGCTCCCGCCGATGTCGCACGGCGGCAGGCTCTCGAGCACGCCCGCGGGCGTGTCCTTGCCGGACACCTTCGCGCCGGCCGCACGGAGCTGGCCCACTGCTACGTCGATGCCGGCCTGCGCCGCGCTGAGCGCGACGGTCCGGGCGTCGGCCGTACGGGTGGTGGTGTACTGCTGCACCACGACGGGGACGATCGTCGCGCTGACCCCCATGGCCACGAGCGTCACCAGCATCGCGAGCGGCATCGAGCCCTCATCGTGCGGTCCGCGCAGCCGGAACGGGTTCTTCATGGGGTCGGCCTCCCTTCGCTGCAGGCGTTCGTGGCGGGTGTGACATCGGTGGTGTTGAGGGCGGTGAACGTGGTGTCGATGCGCGCGTAGCCCGTGCCCGTGCGCGTGGTCAGGCGGATCTGCAGCCGCTGGAAGACCGGCTTGAAGTTGCCCCCGACGGCTCCGGCGCTCGGCAGGACCACCGGGGTGGGGTTGGGGTCGCCGACCTTCTGCTTGCGGAAGAACGGCCGGACCGGCTCCTCGCCCGGCTTCGGCTGGGCCGGGTCCGTCGTGACGATCTGCGAGGCGATGGTCTGCCCCTTCGCCCCGGGCGCCGGCGGCGAGCCCTTCTTCCAGGTGTAGAGCTGAAGCACCCCCTGATCGGCCTTCGCCCCGGCCACGAGCCGCAGCTGGAAGCAGTCGACCGGATCGGGCCCGGCGAACTCGACGTACCAGGGACCGGCTGTTTCGATGCCCTGACTGCTCGGAGTGGCGATCCAGGAGGCGTAGCGCAGTTCCCGGTCGAAACGCTGGAACGCGCGGCTGAGCTCGGTCTGGGTGTCGCTGCGCGTCTCCGTGGCCGAGACCGTCCGGTAGACCTGCACGATCGCGGTCGTGGCCAGCACCATCGCCACGGCCATGATGCCCATCGTCACGACCAGTTCCACCAGCGAGAACCCGTCGTCGTCGCCACGGCGCCGAGGCATTCGAAACCCCGACCACATCACGTCACGCTCCAGCTGAACATCAGGTTGGCGGCGGTCGTGCCGGTGCTCCGAACGGTCAGTTTGACCGGGTAGCTGCCGCGGGTCGTGGGAGTGCCACTGACCACTCCGGCGCTGTTCATCGTCACCCCGGGCGGCAGACCGACGGCCGACCACGCGTATGCGCCGGGGGTGGCGCCGGATGCCGTCGCAGTGAAGCTCGCCGGCGTGTTGACGGCCGACGTGCGATCAGGGCCGGCGGGTGCCGGGTTGGTCACCTGCAGGTCGCCGGCGGAGCTGGGCGTGACCCTGACGACGACGCTCATCGTCGCGGAGCCGCCGGCGCTGTCGGTGATCGTGGCCGTGACGATGTAGCGGGTGCCGTGCTGGATCACCCCGGTCACCTTGCCGGACGACGCCTCGATCGCGAGCCCGTCCGGCAGATTCTGCGCGGTCCAGGTGTACGGGCCGAGCCCACCCGACGCGGCGGCGGTGAAGGCACCGATGTTGGTGCCGTTCGCCGCCTGCTGCGGGCCGGGGTTGGTCAGCCTCACCGGCGTGAGAACCCGCCAGAGAAGCGTGACGGACGAGGTGGCCGCGGGGTTACCGCCGCTGACCGTGATCGTCGTCGGCGTGGACGGGGTCGGCTGCGCGGTCGTCGGCGTGCCGGTGATCAGCCCGGTCGCCGGGTTGACCGAGAGGCCGGCCGGTAGACCGGTCGCGGCCCACGTCACGGGCGTCTGGCCGCCGTTGCCGACCAGCTGGAGGTTGACCGCCGTCTGGGTGCGGCTGGTCTGATCGCCAGGGCTGGTCAGTACGGGCCGTACCGTCCAGGTGAAGGTCGACAGATCCGTGCGCTTGTCCCGGTCGGTCAGCGTGAGCTTGACGGTGTAGGTGCCGGCGGTGGTCGCCGTGCCGGTGATCAGGCCGGTGCCGGCGGCCAGGGTGAGACCTGGCGGTAGACCCGTCGCCGACCAGGTCAGCGGCAGCCGGCCACCGGTCGAGAGCATCTGCAGGCTGACGAGGTCACCGACGAGGCTGGTCTGCGCGGTCGGGTCCTTGACCGTGGGCGCCGCCCGCTTGGTGTCGAACACCGGGTCGTCGGCGATGCTGGCCAGCACCGAGGCGATGTACGCGCAGGACCCGGGCTCGCAGGAGTGCTGCTTCCAGGTGACCGCCACCAGCACCCGCAGGAACGCCGCCTTGTCCGCCGCGGCGACCTTGTCGCAGACGCCGACAGTCGACTGGTTGGGCTGGACCTTGGCCTGCCAGCACCGGCCGACGTACCACCAGGTCTCGTATTTGGTGTTGTCGATCGTCACCTGCGCGGGCGCGGTCGGCAGCGGGGCTGCGTACCCACCGGCGGAATCCGCCGGCAGCATGGGATCGGCGGCCATCTGCATCGTGGCGAGGTGCCGCTGCACCGCCGCTGCGGCGTTGTTCCATTGGTGCGTGACCGCCGGCAGACCGCGGCCGGTGAGCAGCGCCGTGGGATCGAGGGCGCGGACCCGCTCGAGACCATCGGTGGCCAGCTGGATCGCGACCTGCTGGTCGGCCTGCTGGTCGCCGGCGGCCATGGAACGGGTCAGGAACGGCACGGAAGCGGCCATCACGGTACCGATGATCGCCAGCGAGACCAGGACCTCGACCAACGAGAAGCCGCCCTCACCCGCGGCGCGCCGGGACGACGCGGGCGGGAGGGAGATGGTGGCTCGGTCGTCGGTCGGCATGCCCGTCCTTTCGGTCGGTGACGTTCGGAGTTGAGGAAGACCGGCTGCCGCAGCGCTCATGTAACGAACTTGCATGGGTTTTCCGCCGCGGGTGGGCTCAGTCGGTCGTGACGGCCGGGGCGCCGGAGCCGACCGGCGGGGCCACGAACGCCCGTACTGTGAGGTTGATCCGCTGGTCCTTGCTCGCGCCGCTGTCGTCGGACTCCAGCGTCGTGGCCTCGATGAGGACGGCCCGCTTCTGCGCGCTGCCCTGCAACTGCTGGAGGAACTTGTTCAGCTCGGCAGCCGTGCCGTCGGCGACCAGCTGGATCTGGATGGACCAGACGCCCCCGACGGACTCGATCGGCTCCGGGGTGCCGACGGTGATCCCGCTGACATTCACGCCGACCCGGCCGCCGTCGGCCTGCAACTGGCGCAGGAAGGCGGGCACCCCCGAACCGGAGGGCAACGCGTCGCGGTAGGCGTCCCGGGTCGCCGTGAGCTGCTTCTCGTTCTTCTTCTCCTTCTGCAGTTTGACGAGCTCCTTGCGCAGCTTCACCGCCTGCGTGCGGGCCGTCTCGGTCTGCACGGCCAACTCGTCCGCCTCCGCGAACGTGGGCGAGACCATCAGGAAGTAGGTCACGGCGACGAGCAGGGCGGTGGTGAGGACGCCGGCGAGCAGCCAGAGTCGGTTCGCGTGGCGGGTTCCCATCATTTACCCCCGGTGGCGGGGCAGGGCTCCCCGAAACGGCCGCAGAGCGCGGCCTGGGTGATGTCGACGTTGAGGCTGAACGACACGTCGCCGTTTTCCGCGGTGGAGTTGACGCTCGTGACGTACGGGTTGGCGATCGTGCTCTGCTTGGAGAGCCGGTCGACGTACGCCGCGACCGCCTCCTTGTCGGGAGCGGTGCCGGTGACGACCACTGAGCCGATCGAGCTGGACCTGCTCGTGCTCGGCAGGGTGCCCGGCCTACCGCTGTCGCTGGCCTGCGCCAGATTGCCGGTGATGCCGTCCACCACGACGTCCGACGGCTCGCCCGTGGTACGCAGCAGGGTCAGCAGCGCGGCCCAGTCGAGGTCGTTCGCCATGACGGTGCCCAGCTGCTTCTTGAGCAGATCGGTGTCGTTGCGTACCTTGACCACCGAGGCGAACTGGCGCTGGTCGCGTTGCAGCCCGAAGACCTCGGTGGTCGCCACGGTCAGCTCGCGGTCGGCTGCCTGCTTCTCCTGCTTCGACAGCACCACCCACACGGCGCACAGGCAGGCGACGAGGAGTACCACGACCAGTACCCAGGCGCGGGTACGCCGGGCTTGGCGGGCCGAGATGATCTCGTCGGGCAGCAGGTTTGCCGAGATCGGCAGCAGCCGGGTGATGCGCTGCGGGGACATCGCCGGGTCGACCGGCATCAGAGTGGTAGCCATCAGGCTGCTGCTCCCAGGGTGAGGCCGATCGACACTGCCGCCGAGGGCAGGAAACTGTCGAAGCCGCGTTGGCGGGCTCGGCGGGTGTCGTGCAGGCGGCTGGCGCTGTCGGCGTACATGACGGAGACGCCGAGCTGCTCCTGGATGTGCCCGGCCAAGCCGGGCAACAGCGCGCTGCCGCCGCAGAGGGACACCCGGGTGACCTGTTTCTGCCGCTCGCCGGAGGCAAGGTACGTGAACGAGCTGCGCAGTTCGCTGATCAACGGCCGGATGGCGTCGGCGGCCGCGGCGGCGGTGTCCGGGCGCCCGTCCCCGTGCAGGCCGAAGCGGCACTTGAGGGCCTCGGCCTCGGCCTCCTGGATACCCAGCCGGGCGGCGATGCTCTCGGTGATCTCGATGCCGCCGCGCGGGACCGTACGCACGATCAACGGCTCACCGTCGGCGTGCACGACCACGCTGGTGACCTCGGCGCCGATGTCGACGATGGCCTCGACCTGGGCGTCGAGCCGGGATGCCGCGCGCAGCAGGGCGAAGGAGGAGAGGTCCACATTCACGACGTGCAGGCCGGCCTTCTCGACGGCCTGCACGAGCGCCTTCACCGCGTCCTTGGGCATCGCGATGAGCAGCCCGCGTACGGTCGGGTTGTTGCCCGGATCCTCCAGCGGCCGGAAGTCCAGCAGCGAGCGCTCGACGGCGAGCGGCAGCAGGTCGCGTACCTGGAACGGCAGCGACTTGCGCATCTCCTTGGCGGGCAGGTTGGAGACGGCGGTCTCGCGGACCACCAGCTGCGGGTTGGTGACCCCGAGCCGGACCTTCTTGGTGGTGAACTTGCAGGCGGCCCAGAGTTGTTTGAGCGCCGAGGTCAAGGCGACCGGGTCCTCGAGCACGCCGCCCTGCACCGTGCCGCGCGGAAGCGGCACCTGGCCGAAGTTGTTGAGGGTGTGTTCGTCCTTGGCGCGGCGTACCTCGACCGCGCGGATGGACGACGAGCCGATGTCCAGCCCGATCGGAGTGATGGCAGCCATCGGTTTCCTTTCCTCTTCAGGGGGTCGGAACGAGCAGGGCCAGATACCAGTCGGCGATCGGCGCCGCAGCGAAGACGGCCAGGAACGTGCCGGCGAGCATGGACGGGCCGAAGGGGATCCGGCTCTTGCCCCTCGCGATCCTCAGGAGCAGCAACGCGGCCCCGACCAGTCCGCCGAAGAGGAATCCGGCGAACGTGCCGATCACGACCGAACTCCAGCCCAGCCAACCGAGGTAGAGACCGAGCAGCGGGGCGAGCTTCACGTCGCCACGGCCCATGCTCCGGGGGACCAGTGCCAGGAGGCGGTAGAACGCGTACAGAGCGCCGGCCGCGAGCAGACCGCGCACCGCGACGCCCCAGCTGTGCCCGGCGATGATCGCGGGCGCCATGAGCACGAGCGCGACGCCGTACGAGGGCAGCACGATCTGGTCGGGCAGTCGCAGCACGTCGAGGTCGATGGCGGCGAGCGCCACGGCGATCGCTGCGAGGTACAGGTATGCCGGCAGCTCCCACGACCAGCCGAACTTCGCCGCCACCGCGATGAAAAGGGCGGCGGTGCCGGCCTCGACGAGGGGGTACCGGGCGCTGATGGGTGCCTGGCAGTCCGCGCATCGACCGCGTAGCAGCAGCCAGCCGAGGACCGGGATGTTGTGCCGGTTGCGGACGGCGTTGCCGCAGTGCGGGCAGTGCGAACCGGGGTGGACCAGTGACTCGTCGCGAGGTACACGGTGGATTACGACGTTCAGGAACGATCCCACCGCGAGACCGAGCAGGCCGACGATGCCGAACAGCAGCGGGAGCAGCTGCGACATGAGTCCTCCTCGGGTCTCGCGGTGGGGAACCGGGTGCTTGCCGGGATCAGGGGCCGCAGGTGTCGAAGTTGGTCGAGGTGACCGTCTTCGACTCCGCCACGGAGCCGCCCTTGGTGCTGTCGTACAGGTAGAACTTCTTGCTGCCGCCGTCGTTGGTGGCACAGAGCTTGTAGGCACCGTTGGCGCCCGGGACGTAGCGCAGCTTGGTCTTGTCCGAGACCGTGAACTTCTGCGAAGAGCCGGCCTTGAGCTCGACGCTCGGGGTCTGACCGCTCGTGTTGTCGAGGGTGACCGCGGTGTCCGGGTACGCGTTGCCATTCTCGGTGTAGTACTGCTCGACCGCGCTGATCGCACCGCGGACGTCGGACTGGGCCGACTTGTCGGCGGCGCCCTGGCGGTAGTTGAGGTAGACCGGAACGGCGATCGCGACGAGCACGCCGATGATCACCACGACGACCAGGAGCTCGATGAGAGTGAAGCCCTCGTCCTGCTTCTTCGCGCGCATCCGGCTGATGATGTCCTGCATTGGGGGTGCCTCCAGTAGGGCGTCAGGGTGGAACGGGGATGGGGTGCTGGTCCGGGCTCGGGCGCCCGACTGCGTGACCGGAGGACCGGTCGGCTGGTGCTCCAGGGCGTCAGCCCTGGATGTTCTGGTAAATGGTGAACATCGGAAGGTAGAGACAGATCACCATTCCGCCGACCACGGTTCCCATGAAGAGCACCATGATCGGTTCGATGGAGGCGGTCAGGGATTCGGCGGCGCTGTCGACTTCCCTGTCGTAGAAATCGGCAACCTTGTCGAGCATCTGACTGATCTGACCGCTTTCCTCTCCCACCTCGATCATTTGGGTGACCATCTCGGGGAAGACCTTGTGGTGACGCAGGGCCGAGGACATCGGCTGGCCGTCGCGTACCGCCGACTGGACGTCGCGCATGGCCATGGCGATGACCTCGTTGCCCGTCGTCTCGCCGACCACAGCCAGCGCCTGCATGACGGGCACGCCGACGTTGAGCAACAGGCCGAGGTTGCGCGAGAACCGGCTCATCGCCAGCTTGCGGAAGAGTGGGCCGAAGACCGGCAGGGCCAGCTTGAGCCGGTCGACCTTCAACCGGAAGTCCTCGCTCTGCCGCACCTGCCGCTTGTAGGTCACCGACCCGCTGATGCCCAGGGTGAGCAACAGCGGCCCGATCCACCACATGTTGTGGCTCGCATCGACGAGGAACTGGGTGATCGCCGGCATCTCGCCGCCCAGGTTCTGGAACATCTGCTCGAAGATCGGCACGATGAAGATCAGTACGGCGGCGATCATCACGACGGTGAACCCCAGCACGATCGCCGGGTAGGTCAGGGCGCCCTTGATCTTGCCGCGCAGCGCGGTGTCCTTCTCCAGACTGGCCGCGACCTGCTCGAGCGCACTGTCGATCATGCCGCCCGCCTCGCCAGCGCGCACCATGGCGACCATCAGGCGGGGAAAGACCTTGTCGTGCTTGCCCATGGCCGCCGACAGCGACACGCCACCGGCGACATCGGACCGCATCTCGCTGGTCGCCTTCTTGAGCGAGACCGCAGTGGTCTGTTCCTCGAGGATCGCCAGTGAGCGCAGAAGCGACATGCCTGACGCCGTCATCGTGGCGAACTGCCGGGCGAAGACGGCCAGGTCCTTCAGCTTCGTCCGGTTGCCCAGACCGGGGATCTTGAGGTCGCGGTTCATGCCCTGGCCGGCCTGGTTCAGCTCCAGCGGCACCTCGCCGCGGGACCGCAGCATCTGGGTGGCCGCGGTCTCGTTCGCCGCCTCCACCGTGCCCTTCAGCTTGCGGCCCTGGGCGTCGATGCTGTTGTAGTGGAACGTCTTGGTGGCCGGCATGTCACATCCGTCCGATCAGGCGCTTGAGCTCTTCCTGGGAGTGGCAGATCTCGAGCGCCGCCTGCATGGAGACCACGCCCTCGCGGACGCGTTCGGCCAGGTGCTGGTCGAACGCCAACATGCCGTCGTTGCCGCCGGCCTGCATGAAAGACGGGATCTGGTGGGACTTGCCCTCGCGGATCAGGCTGCGGATGGCCGGTGTCGCGGTGAGGATCTCGCAGATCACCGTCCGGCCCTTGCCGTCGGCTCGGGGGGCCAGGGCCTGCGTGACGACACCCTGCAGGCTCGCTGCGAGCTGGGCGCGGATCTGCAGTTGCTGATGCGGCGGGAAGATGTCGATGACGCGGTCGATGGTCTGCGTAGCGCTTTGCGTGTGCAGGGTCGCCAGGACAAGGTGACCGGTCTCCGCGGCGGTCAGTGCCGTCGCGGTCGTCTCGAGGTCGCGCAGCTCGCCGACCAGGATGATGTCGGGGTCCTGCCGCAGGGCGTGTTTTAGCGCCTGCGGGAAGGTTTCGGTGTCCGAGCCGACCTCGCGCTGATTGACGAGGCTGCGCTTGTGCGGGTGCAGGAACTCGATCGGGTCCTCGATGGTGATGATGTGTGCGGAGCGGCTGCGGTTGGCCAGGTCCAGCACCGAGGCGAGGGTGGTGGTCTTGCCGGAACCGGTCGGGCCGGTCACCAGCACCAGACCGCGCGGCAGGTGGGCGAAGCGGGTCACCGAGTCCGGCATGCCGAGCTCATCCAGCGGCTTGATCGTGTGCGGAATGGCGCGGAAGACCGCGCCGCAGGAGTTGCGCTGGACGTACAGGTTGCCGCGGAACCGGGAGACACCCGTGATGCTGTGCGCGAAGTCCATCTCCTGCTCGCGCTGGAACGTCGCCCACTGCTGGGCCGAGACGGCGGCACGGGCGAGCAGGGCGGTGTCGGCGGAGTTGAGCTTGCCGTAGCCGGGCAGCGGGCGCAGGCTTCCGTCCACCCGGATCATCGGCGGGGAGCCGACGGTCAGGTGCAGGTCGGAGCCACGCGATTCGACGAGCGAGATCAGCATCTGGTCAAGCACGGCCAGGTCGTCCGGGCCGGGCGCGGCCGGGTCAGCCGATGCCGCCTGGAGCGGTATCTCATGGTCGAGCGTGTACATGAGCTGCACCGACAATCTCGTCGTGAAGTCTGACGCCCCCTAATTCGGCATGGCGGCGGGCTGGTTTAGGACCTGTTCGGGCGGAAATACCCGTAAGCCGGGACGGCGGAGTAGCCTGTCGCCGCCCGGGTTCAGACGGCGACACGCGATACCTCCCGCAGCGAGGTCAAACCGCCGGCGGCCTTGGCCAGACCGTCCGCGCGCAGCTCGTACATGCCCTGGTCGAGGGCGACTTCGCGGATCTCGTTGGAGGAGGCCCGGCGGATGGTCAGCGTCTCGATCTCCGACGAGATCGGCATGACCTCGTGCAGCGCGACCCGGCCGCGGTAGCCGGTGTTGGCGCAGTTACGGCAGCCGACCGGCCGGTAGAGCGCGTCGGGGATCTTGAGGTCCTGCACCGGCCACCGGGCACCGACGACTTCCTCCTCGGTCGGCAGGTACGCCTCCTTGCACCAGTCGCAGAG
Source organism: Actinoplanes sp. NPDC048791 (assembly GCF_040650095.1). Taxonomy (NCBI): domain Bacteria; kingdom Bacillati; phylum Actinomycetota; class Actinomycetes; order Micromonosporales; family Micromonosporaceae; genus Actinoplanes; species Actinoplanes sp. NPDC048791. The sequence continues at coordinate 11,873 of NZ_JBEZGQ010000103.1, forward strand.
CCGCCGGGCCAGCCGCTGGGCCAGCACGCAGTCCAGCGACGAGCCGACCAGGAACGGCTCGATGCCCATCTCGGTGAGCCGGGTGACCGCACCGGGGGCGTCGTTCGTGTGCAGCGTTGAGAGCACCAGGTGGCCGGTGAGTGAGGCCTCGACCGCGATCTGGGCGGTGTTGCCGTCCCGGATCTCACCGATGAGCACAACGTCGGGGTCGGAGCGCAGGATCGCCGGCAGCACGGCCGCGAACGTCAGCCCGGCCTTGGCGTTCACCTGGACCTGGTTGACGCCGCGCAGGCGGTACTCGACCGGGTCCTCAACGGTGATGACGTTGATCTCCGGCTTGCTGATCCGGCCCAGGGTCGCGTACAGGGTGGTCGATTTTCCGGAGCCGGTAGGGCCGGTGACCAGGAGCATGCCGTGTGGCTTGCTGAAGGACTCGGAGAAGCGGTTGAGGTTGTGCTGGGTGAAGCCCAGCTTGGCGAGGTCGAGGTCGATACCGCCGGTGTCGAGCACCCGGAGCACGATCTTCTCGCCCCAGACGGTCGGCAGCGTCGCCGTCCGGAGATCCACCTGCCGGTCCCGGATGGTGACCGTGATCCGGCCGTTCTGTGGGATGCGCCGCTCGGTGATGTCGACGCCTGACATGATCTTCAGACGGGAGGTCAGCGCCGCCATCACGCCGCGCGGCACCGTGTCGAGCTCGTGCAGCACGCCGTCGATGCGGTAGCGCACCCGCATCTCGTCCTCGGTGGGCTCCAGGTGCAGGTCCGACGCGCGGTTCTGGACGGCCTGCTCGATCAGGTTGTTGACGTACCGCACGATCGGCGCGTCGTCCGCGCTGGTCGCCTGGGCCACCATCGGCTGCTCGTCGAGCGAGTTGTCGGCCAGGTCGCCCAGGTCGCTGGACTCGCGTTGCAGTCGCTCGATGATCCGGCGGACCTCGCTGCGGGCCACCACGACCGGGCGGATGGTCATGCCGGTGGAGGCGCGGATGTCGTCGAGAGCGACCACGTCGCCGGGGTCGGTCACGCCGACGACCAGCTCGCCGTCGTTGATCGCGAGCCCGAGCACCCGGTGGCGCAGGACCACCGGGAGCGGGATGCGCTTGAGCGCGGCCGGGTCGGGCGAGTAACCGACCAGGTCGAGGGTGTTGATGCCGAACGCGGCCGCGGCGGCCGAGGTCAGCTGCTCCTCGGTGACGACCTGGTCGTTGATGAGAACGGCGCGTACCGAACGTCCGCTGCGCTGGGCCTCGTCGGCCGCGGCGTCGACCGCGACCGGGTCGATGCCGATCTGCTTGAGCGCGTCAAGCAGCGGGCGGAAGGTCTGGTCCATGACATCCTCAGGGAAACGGTACGTTCGGGGTACGTCCGTCCCATCGGACACTTCCGACTTTTCCTGAGGCCCTGGTTACGTCTGACGGAATGCCCGCCGGTAGGCCGACGGCGCGACCCCGATCGTGGCCCGCAGGTGCTGGCGCAGGGCTGTCGCGCTGCCCAGGCCGGACCGCCGGGCCACCACGTCGATGCTGAGATCCGTCGACTCCAGCAGCAGCCGGGCGTGGGCAACCCGCTGCTGGAGCAGCCACTGCAGCGGACTGAGCCCGGTCTCGTCGCGGAACCGCCGGGTGAACGTGCGCACGCTCATCCGCGCTTGCCCGGCCAGCTCCTCCAGGCTCAGCTGCTCGGCCAGCCGGCTCAGCGCCCAGGCCCGGGCCGGTTCCGTGCCGGCGCCCGCCACCGCCGGCACCGGCTGCTCGATGTACTGGGCCTGGCCGCCGTCCCGCCACGGGGCCACCACGCAGCGCCGGGCCGCCTGGTTGGCCACCGAGCTGCCGTGGTCCTGGCGGATCACGTGCAGGCACAGGTCCACGCCGGCGGCCACTCCGGCCGAGGTGAGCACGTCGCCGTCGTCCACGAACAGCACGTCGAAGTCCCAGTCGACCTGCGGGTACAGCCGGGTGAGCCGCTTGGCCCAGGCCCAGTGGCTGGCGGCGGTGCGCCCGTCGAGCAGGCCGGCCGCGGCCAGCACCGAGGCGCCGGTGCAGATGGAGATGATCCGGGCGCCGCGTGCGTGGGCGGCGCGCAGGGCCTCGGAGACGGCCGGCGAGACCTAGCCGTCGGTCATCGTGCTGCCGCCGCTGACCCCGGGCACGAGCACGGTGTCGGCGGTGGCCAGCGGGCTCAGGTCGTGGTCCGGGACGATCTGGAAGCCGCCGCGCTCGGGGCGTACCGGGCCGGGGCCGTCGCCGCAGGTGGTCACCGAGTAGAGGAAGCGGTTGTCGGGATCACGGGCCGCGCCGAAGACCTGCGGGGGGACACCGAGGTCGAAACCGACCACGCCGTCGAGGGCGAGCATCGCCACGGAATGCACCATGGCCCGATTCTTGCGCATGATGGCCTCCCGGCCACTCGTCCGTCCGTCTCCACCTCCGCAGAATGATCGGGTGACCCTTCGCCGTCTTCATCCCGCCTGGTTCGTCGCCGCCGTCGCCTTCATCGCGCTGGTCGGCGCGGCCGGCTTCCGCGCCACCCCGTCGGTGATGCTGCAACCGCTGCACGACGAGTTCGGCTGGTCGCTGGGCACGATCTCCGCGGCGGTCTCGGTCAACCTCCTGCTGTACGGCCTCACCGCCCCCTTTGCCGCGGCCCTGATGGAGAAGCTCGGCATCCGCCGCGTGGTGGCCGGCGCGCTGGTGCTCGTCTCGGCCGGCAGCGGGTTGACCATCTTCATGCAGCAGAGCTGGCAGCTGATCCTCTGCTGGGGCGTACTGGTCGGGCTCGGCACCGGCTCGATGGCGCTGGGCTTCGTGGCGGTCGTGGCCAACCGCTGGTTCGTGGCCCGGCGCGGACTCGTCGTGGGTGTGCTGACCGCCGGCGGTGCGGCCGGGCAACTGGTCTTCCTGCCGCTGCTGGCCCGGCTCACCGGCGCTCACGGCTGGCGGGTCGCCGCGCTGACCGTGGCGGCGGTCGCGCTGTCGGTGGTGCCGCTGGTCTGGTGGAGGCTGCGGGA
>NZ_JBEZGQ010000104.1:0-14807 GCF_040650095.1 Actinoplanes sp. NPDC048791
GCGGCCGACGCTCGACGAGTCGTCCATCCCGGCCTCGTCCGCCGCCGGCGATGCCTCATCCGACCCGGGCGCCACTCGCTGCCCCGCCGACGCCTCGGCCGGCGACTCCGCACCCTCGGCCGTGTCGGGCACCTCGACGTGCTCGTCGGCCGCCGCCTGAGCCGCCGCGCCCGGCACCGCCGCGCCGGTCACCCCGGCCAGCGCCAGCATCGCGTCGAGGTCGGCGGTCGTCCGCAACACCTCTTCGTGGAAGCTGCCGGTCGGCCCGTCCTGCGATAGCTGCGCCTGCACCCGTACCGGTGGGGCGGCCGACGCGGAAAGGTCCGACAGCGCCGAAGCCGAGGCCGAAGGCCGGGTCGCGGCCCGGTGCCGCGGTCCCGAGGCCCGCTGCGACCCGGACTCGAAATCGGTCAGGCCCGCCGAATACCCGGCAACTCCGACAGCCCGCTGCGGCGTCAGCTCCAGCAACCGCCCGGCCCGCGCGGCGACCGAGGCCTCCCGCAGCCGCAACGAGGCGACCAGGTCGGCGATCCCACGGCTCAGCGCGGCCCCGCCGAGCACCAGCACGACCAGCTCCGGCGTCCGCACGTACGAGCTCGCCGAGAAGAACCCCAGCGCGGCCTCGACCACGCCGACCACCATGAGCAGGCCCCAGATCCGGTCGCTCTCGCGGGTCAGCATCGAGATCGCGATGTCGGCCGCCCCCCGGACCATGAGATACCAGCCGATCAGCGCGGCCGGCGTGGTCCACGTCGTGTCCCCGTCCCGCAGCATGATCACGCCGGTGGCGGCGAACAGCACGGCCATGCCGGCGTTCAGCCACCAGGTCCGCGTCCCGGCCAGCGCGCGCACCGCCTCGGTCACCGCCGCGAACAGGATGACCGGCCCGGCCACGTGCACCAGGTCGGCGGGCTCCAGCCGCAGCACACTCCAGGCGATCGCCAGCCACGCCACACCCGCGAACAGAAGGAACCCCCACATCCCGTCGCGGACGACGGTCAGGGGCGACGAGCCGGACCACAACATGGAGCCTCCTGGCAGTGCTGGTACTGCCATGACAACACCAGCGAGACCGGCAAACCGGTCTTTCCCGGAATTCCCCCGAGGCGGTTCGCTGCCTGCTCCGGCGCTCACTCTGTGGGGGTACGGGCATCCGGCGCCCCCGGCGTCAGTACTTCGCTCCCACATGTCGGTCGAGTTGCGCGACGTCGTCACGCCGGGCCACGGAGAGCATGTTGCGCCGGCCCATCCGCCAGCGCACGCCCAGCTCATCCAATGCGTGCCGGCAGAGCCCCATGATGTCGGCCGACTCGTTGACGAAAAAATAGCGCGGATAAATGTACGTCCGCCCGCCCCGGACTATTCGATTGTCCGTCCGGCAGCCGTCGGAATGGAACAATCCGCGCAGGAACCGGCCGGGGAAATCGTCGACGATCCGCTGCTGCCACGGCGTCAGCCGAATGGCGCGTTCGTGTTTCTTGCCGGGGCCGTGCTGAGGCAGCAGGCACGGCCAGTGCATCCAGGAGGAGCGCACGTCGTCGCGGCCCTCGCGGTGCTGGTGCCCGACCACGCGGGCACCGCAGGCCAGCATGGCCCGGCCCACTTCCTCGATCAGGCCCGGATAGCGCAGGTCGCACGCCACCTTGAGCAACGGCACCCGGCCGGTTGTCAGCAGGTGGCCGTCGCCGAGGTAACTGCCCAGCAGATAGGCGTAATCCGCCGGGCGGTCGATCGGGCGCGCGGGCCGGGTGCAGAAGGGACACCGCTGGTCCGGTGGAGAATTGATCTTGGATCGAGAACTGTAGAGCCAGCAGGCCACGGTGTTGCGCGACAATCCCAGCGTCCGGTAGATCTCTGTGAACGGTACGCCCGCTGATTTCAGGGAGATTGCGCGCTCGCGAAGGTGTGGTGGATGCACTATTGGATCGTCCACCGGGGGTACGACAGTTCTGGTGTCCTCGGTGGGATTCGAACCCACACTGTGTGGTGTTTGAGACCACTCTCTCTGCCGTTGGAGTACGAGGACAGGAAGATCACGTTGGTCACGCCAGGCTGAGCAGAAGACAGCCTACCCACTACGCTGAGGGCGGTGGCACCCAGATACCCGGGTGTCGCGACTTCACCAGCGTTGGGGGTAGGGGTTCGTGGCCGACACGCAGGCGGGTGCCGAGCGCAGGCGGGTTCTGATCGCCGAGGACGAGGCGCTCATCCGGCTGGACCTGGCCGAGATGCTCGTGGAGGAGGGCTACGACGTCGTCGGTGAGGCCGGTGACGGCGAGACCGCCGTACGGCTGGCCGAGGATCTGACGCCGGACCTCGTCATCCTGGACATCAAGATGCCGATCATGGATGGCCTGGCGGCCGCGGAGCGGATCGCCGGCGGGCGCATCGCGCCGGTCGTCATCCTGACCGCTTTCAGTCAGCGGGACCTGGTCGAGCGGGCCCGGGCCGCCGGCGCGATGGCGTACCTGGTGAAGCCGTTCCAGAAGTCCGACCTGGTGCCGGCGATCGAGATCGCCCTCTCCCGGTATTCGGAGATCTCCGCGCTGGAGTCGGAGGTCGCGGGGCTGACCGACCGGCTGGAGACCCGCAAGTCGGTCGAGCGGGCCAAGGGCGAGCTCATGACGAAGTACTCGATGACCGAGCCGCAGGCGTTCAAGTGGATCCAGCGCACCGCGATGGATCACCGGATGACGATGCGTGAGGTCGCCGACCGGATTCTCGCCGAGGGCGAGGAGTCCACCGGTACGCCCGCTCCATGACCGGTGACCTCTGAGAACTGCCTGTTTGTTACACCTTCTCCGGCGGGGGATCACCGGACGTAACGGTTCGGTGAATGCCCGTGCGAACACTTACTACGGTGCCGGATCGTGGGATAGCGTCCCGCCCCATGACGGGCGCAGTTGTGTCGTGCCGGTGCGCAAGTGCCAATCGACCGGCGGTGGCTCGGTGGGTTCGGTATGGAGGAGGGTTCCAACCTTGAGGCAGGTTCTCGTACGTGCCATCGGCGGGTTGGCCGTTATCGGCCTCATCGCCGGTGCTGCTGCTTGCAACAGCGACAGCGGCAGTGATGACACGGCCAGCGGCAACTGCGGCTACAAGCTCGCGTACTTTGGCGCCCTGACGGGGTCTTCGGCGAACCTCGGTGTGAACATCGAGCAGGGCTTCGAGCTCGCGATCAACCAGTACAACACGAAGAAGGGCTCCGACTGCATCACGGTCGCGAAGTTCGACTCTCAGGGCGAGCCGGGCGTCGCGCCCGGTGTGGCTCGTAACCTGGTCGCGGACAAGAAGATCCTGGGCATCGTCGGCCCGCCGTTCTCGGGCGAGTCCGAGGCCGCGGTGCCGATCTTCGAGGCCGCCGGCATCCCGTCGGTCACCCCGTCCGCGACGCGCGTGTCGCTGACGGCGAACGGCTGGAAGACGTTCCACCGCGCGGTCGCCAACGACGACGCGCAGGGTCCGGCCGCGGCCAACTACATCAAGGACGTCATGAAGGCCCAGAAGGTCTTCGTGGCGAACGACCAGTCCGCGTACGGTGCGGGCCTGTCGGAGGTCGTGGAGAAGACCCTCGGTGCCGCGGTGATCGGCAAGGACAAGACCGAGGCCGACGGCAAGCAGACCGACTTCTCGGCGCTGGTGCAGAAGGTCGTCTCCTCGCAGGCGACCGTGCTGTTCTACGGCGGCTACTACCAGAACGCCGGCCTGATCCGTAAGGCGCTCACCTCGGCGGGCTGGAAGGGCACGCTGGTCGGCGGCGACGGCATGAAGGACGTCGGCCTGGCCAAGGCCGCGGGTAACGGCCCGGCCACCGGCACCATCGTGACCTGCCCGTGCTCCCCGCCGGAGAAGGCGGGCGGCACGTTCGTCACGGACTACAAGGCCAAGTGGAACGTCGACGCCGGTACCTACAGCGACGTGGCGTTCGACGCCGCGAACATGCTGCTGCAGGGCATCGACGCGGGCAACACCACCACGGAGAAGCTGAACACGTACCTGTCGACGGCCGAGTACAAGGGCATCGCCAACACGTACAAGTTCACCGACAAGGGCGAGCTCGACCCGAACTACATCAAGGTGTGGACGTTCAAGTTCGACCCGACGGGCAACCAGATCGCGGACCAAGAGGTTCCTACCGCCTGATCGACTGTTTAACTTTTCGTAGGGCGGGTGCGGCCGGTTGATCTCCGGCCGCACCGACCTTCTCGTTTCAGGAGCCCCTTGTGAACTTCTCCGGTCTGATTCAGGACTTCGGGCCGCTCACGATCACGGGCCTGGCCCAGGGTGCGATCATCGCTCTCTTCGCTCTGGGCTACACCCTGGTCTACGGCGTACTCCGCCTGATCAACTTCGCGCACTCCGAGGTCTTCCTGATCGGTTCGTACGCCTGCCTCATCGTCTGGGGCTTCTTCGGACTCGACCAGAACTCGGCTACCCCCAACGTCTTGAGCGTCATCGGCCTGTTGTTGCTGGGCCTGGTGGTGGCGATCGTGTTCTCCGGCCTCACCGCACTCGGGGTGGAGCTGGTGGCCTACCGGCCGCTGCGTAAGCGCAACGCCCCGCCGCTCGCGTTCCTCATCACCGCGATCGGCGCGTCCCTGTTCATCTCCGAGACCGTCGGCGTCATGACCCAGCGCAACATCAAGGGTGTGCCGCCGCTGATCCAACCTCGTGACGTCTTCGTGATCGGCAACATGCATGTGACGAATCTGCAGATTCTGATCATCGTGCTGGCGCTCGTGATGATGTTCCTGCTGGACCGCTTCATCAACCGTTCGCGGCTGGGCCGGGGTATCCGCGCGGTGGCGCAGAACCCGGACAGTGCGGCGCTGATGGGCGTGAACAAGAGCCGCGTGATCTCCCTGGTCTTCCTGCTGGGTGGCCTGATGGCGGGTATCGCCGCGGTGATGTACGACCTGAAGATCGGTGTCACGCGGTTCGACGCCGGCTTCCTGCTGGGCATCGAGGCGTTCACCGCGGCGGTGCTCGGCGGTATCGGCAACCTGCGTGGTGCGCTGCTCGGCGGGCTGCTGCTGGGTCTGCTGCAGAACTACGCGGCCTCGCTGTTCGGCACCGAGTGGCTGCACGCCGCGTCGTTCGTGCTGCTGGTGTTGATCCTGCTGGTCCGTCCGACGGGCCTGCTGGGCGAGTCTCTCGGGAGGGCACGGGCATGACAACCGAGGCGACGAGTTCCCCCGCGCCGAAGACGCCGGCCCCCGGGTCGATGTCCGCGCAGGAGAAGAAGAACAGGCGCGAGGACCGCGGCGGCGTGCGTGGCTGGTACGGCCGACAGCCCAAGGTGGTCCGGATCGTGCTGGGTGTGGTCTTCGCCGCGCTGGCGTTCCTGCTGCCGTACGTGGGCGAGATCCCGCTGCTCGGCCCGCAGATCGTCACGCAGGGCATCGACTGGCCGAGTGCGTTGTTCAACATGTCCTACTACGTGCTGCTGGCCCTGGGCCTGAACGTGGTGGTCGGTTTCGCCGGTCTGCTCGACCTGGGTTACGTCGGCTTCTTCGCCGTCGGCGCCTACACGGTCGCGCTGCTGTCCTCGCCGGACAGCGTGCTGCGGACCGAGTGGGGCTGGCTGGCCGCCGTGCCGATCGGTCTCGCGGTGGCGATGCTCTCCGGCCTGGTCCTGGGTTATCCGACCCTGCGGCTGCGCGGTGACTATCTGGCCATCGTGACGCTGGGCTTCGCGGAGATCATCCGGATCGTGGCCACGAGCACCGAGACGCTGCGGGGTGACCGGGGCTTCTCGGACATCCCGCACCCGCCGGGCGAGTTCTCCGACGGCAAGCCGATCTTCGGCGTGGCCGACGCGATCCCGTACTACTGGCTGGGCCTCGCGGTGATCATTCTGGTCATCTTCGGGGTCCGCAACCTGGACAACAGCCGGGTCGGCCGTTCGTGGCTGGCGATCCGGGAGGACCAGGAAGCCGCCGAGATCATGGGCGTGCGCACGATCAAGTACAAGCTGTGGGCGTTCGCGATCGGCGCCTTCATCGGTGGCCTGGGCGGCGTGATGTTCGCCGGCCAGCAGGGCTTCATGAACTCGCAGACGTTCGTGCTGCAGTTCTCGATCCTGGTGCTCGCCGGTGTGGTCATGGGTGGTTCCGGCAACATCGCCGGGGCGATCCTGGGTGGCGCGCTGATCTCGTACATCCCGGACCGGCTGCGTGGCATCGAGGACCCGATCTGGCACACCGACCTGTTCGGTTTCCGGTTCGCCATCTTCGGTGCGGTGATCATCGCGATCATGATCTTCCGCCCGCAGGGCCTGATCCCGAGCCGGCGCCGCGCGATGGAGCTCAAGGACCGCGAGAAGGAGGTGGCTCCCATTGAGTGAGCCGCATATCGAGACGCCGGGCGAGGCCGACGCGGCCAACGCGCGTCCGTTCGACGAGGCCACGCCCGAGGGCAGGGGCACGGCGGCGACGTCTTCGCTGCCGCGCGACGAGGACGTCTTGCTCGAGGTCGACAACGTCACGCTGCGCTTCGGCGGCGTGGTGGCCCTCAACGAGGTCAGCTTCAGCCTGCGCAAGGGTGAGATCTTCGGTCTGATCGGCCCGAACGGGGCCGGCAAGACCACCTGCTTCAACGCCATGACCGGCGTGTACCGCCCGACCAGCGGCGGGATCCGGTTCCAGGGTCAGTCGATCGTCGGCAAGAAGAAGCACGAGATCACCCGCGGCGGGATCGCCCGCACGTTCCAGAACGTGCGGCTGTTCCCGGAGATGACCGCGCTGGAGAACGTGATGGTGGGCGCGGACGCCCACCACAAGACCAGCGTGATCGCCGCGTTGTTCCGGCTGCCCCGGCACCACCGCGAGGAGCGTACGGGCCGGGACCGGTCGTACCAGCTGCTCCGTTTCGTCGGCATCGAGCACCGCGCCGGTGACGTCGCGCGCAACCTGTCGTACGGCGAGCAGCGGCGCCTGGAGATCGCCCGGGCCCTGGCCACCAACCCGACGCTGCTGTGCCTGGACGAGCCGGCCGCCGGCTTCAACCCGGCGGAGAAGGCCGAGCTGCTCGCGCTGATCCGCAAGATCCGCGACAGTGGGGTGACCGTGCTGCTCATCGAGCACGACATGCGCCTGGTCATGGGTGTGACCGACCGGATCGTGGTGCTGGAGTTCGGCAAGAAGATCGCTGAGGGGACGCCCGCCGAGGTGCGGGACAACCCGGCTGTGATCGCGGCGTACCTGGGAGTGCCGACCGATGCTGCTTGAGCTGAAAGACGTCACGTTGATGTACGGGCGCATCCAGGCCCTGCACGGCATCAGCCTGACCGTCGGCGAGGGCGAGATCGTCGCCCTGATCGGCGCCAACGGCGCCGGGAAGTCGACGACCATGCGGGCGATCTCCGGGCTGCGCCCGGTCGCCCAGGGGACGATCACCTTCAACGGCGAGGACATCACCAAGCTCCGCGCGGACCTGCGGGTCGTGCGGGGTGTCTCGCAGTCGCCGGAGGGCCGGGGCATCTTCCCGGGCATGTCGGTGCGCGAGAACCTGGAGATGGGCGCCTACACGCGGCGCAACCGGGCCGAGATCAGCGAGGATCTGGACCGGGTGTTCACGCTGTTCCCGCGGCTCCGGGAGCGCGAGAAGCAGGTCGGTGGCACCATGTCCGGTGGCGAGCAGCAGATGCTGGCGGTCGGCCGGGCGCTGATGAGCCGGCCGAAGCTGCTGCTGCTCGACGAGCCGTCGATGGGCCTGGCGCCCATGCTGATCCAGCAGATCTTCGACATCGTCGTGGAGATCAACCAGCAGGGCACGACCGTGCTCCTGGTTGAGCAGAACGCCCAGCAGGCGCTGTCCCGGGCACACCGGGCGTACGTGCTGGAGACCGGCGAGATCGTCAAGTCCGGTACCGGCGCCGAGCTGCTGACCGACCCCTCGGTCAAGGACGCCTACCTCGGCGTCGCTTGAGCCCACCCGAACACCATTGAGGAGTTGACGACGATGTTCCGCACCACCCCCATGCGGCGCGCGTTCGTGGGCCTGACCGCCGCGTTCGCGATGACCCTTTCTCTGACCGCCTGCGGCGAGGAGTCGGACGACCCGGGCACCGGCTCGGGCGCTCCGGTGCCGTCGGCTTCCGCCGACACCTCGCTGGCCGACAAGGTCCCGGCCGACATCAAGGCGGCCGGCAAGCTCATCATCGGTACGGACTCCACGTACGCGCCGAACGAGTACCTGGACGCCGACGGCAAGACGGTCATCGGTTTCGACGTGGACCTGTTCAACGCGGTGGCGCAGAAGCTGGGCCTGACCACCGAGTGGCAGTCGTCCAAGTTCGACGCGATCATCCCGGGCGTGACCTCCGGCAAGTACACCGTCGGGGTGTCCTCGTTCACCGTCAACGCCGAGCGGATGAAGGAGGCCACCATGGTGTCCTACTTCAACGCCGGCACGCAGTGGGCGGCCAAGGCCGGGGCGACGATCAACCCGGACGACGCCTGCGGCAAGAAGGTCGCCGTGCAGGTCGGCACCGTGCAGCTCGACGACGTCACCGCGCGGTCGAAGAAGTGCACCGAGGCCGGCAAGGCGAAGATCACGATCGACCAGTACCAGTCCCAGGCCGACGCGACCAACGCGGTCGTCTCGGGCAAGGACGAGGCCATGCTGGCGGACTCGCCGATCGGCGCGTACGCGGTGAAGCAGACCAACGGCCAGCTGGCCCTGGTCGGCGACATCTACGACTCGGCGCCGTACGGCTACGTCCTGCCGAAGGCGCAGGCGGAGTTCGGCGCCGCGATCGAGGCCGCGCTGGAGGCGTTGATCGCCGACGGCACGTACAAGACGGTCCTCACCAAGTGGGGCGTCGAGGCCGGCGGCATCACCGACCCGGCCGTCAACCCGCAGGTCTCCTGACCCGCGCAATGACGACGGAGACACAGTCCGGACGGGCACGACCCGAGGCCATCAAGGCCGTGCCCGTCCGGCACCCCGGGCGCTGGGTGGCGATCGCGGTCCTGGCCGTGCTCGCCGCCATGTTCCTCCACCTGATCTTCACCAACGACCGGTTCAACTGGCACTTCATCTTCGTCAGCATGGGCGAGGGCAAGCGCGGGGCCATGTTCACCGGTCCGGTGCTGGAGGGTCTGCGCGGCACGCTGCTGCTGACCGTGCTGGCGATGGTGATCGGTGTCGGGCTGGGCATCGTGGTGGCGATCATGCGGCTGTCGACGAACCCGATCCTGTCCAGCGTCGCCTTCGTCTACACCTGGGTGTTCCGGGCGCTGCCCCGGCTGGTGCTGGCGATCCTCTTCGGCAACCTGGGCATCCTGTGGGAGCGGATCGGCTTCGGGCTGCCGTTCGACGCGCAGCTCGGCAACCTGTTCGGCATCCACGACCTGAACGCGCAGTTCTACAGCATCAAGGCCACCGACCTGCTCTCCGGCTTCCTGGCCGGCGTGCTGGCGCTGGGGCTGTCCGAGGCCGCTTACATGGCCGAGATCGTCCGGGCCGGCATCCAGTCCGTGGACGAGGGCCAGTCCGAGGCGGCGTCGGCGCTGGGTCTGTCCCGCGGTCAGGTGCTGCGCCGCATCGTGCTGCCCCAGGCGATGCGGGTGATCGTCCCGCCGACCGGCAACGAGACGATCGCGATGGTCAAGGACACGTCGCTGGTGGCTTTCGTACCGGTGTCGTTCGAGCTGTTCTTCCAGTTGCAGGCGATCAGCTCGCGCACGTTCATCGTGCTGCCCGTACTGATCGCGGCCTGTCTCTGGTATCTGATCATCTGCAGTGTGCTGATGGTCGTGCAGTTCTTCGTGGAGCGGCACTTCAGCCGCGGTTACGGCACCGCCGGCAAGGCCCGGATGCGGCTCAGCGGCCTGTCGGCCGAGCAGGGCGGTGCGGTGCCCACGTCGGGTCCGGGAGGAGCGGGACTGTGACAGACACCGTGACAGACGAGATGGTGCGCGCCGACAACGTGCACAAGTCGTTCGGCTCCCTGGAAGTGCTCAAAGGCATCGACCTGGTGGTCCGGCCGGGTGAGGTCAGCTGCGTGCTGGGCCCCTCCGGCTCGGGCAAGTCGACGTTCCTGCGCTGCATCAACCACCTGGAGAAGATCAACGCCGGCCGGATCTTCGTCGACGGCGACCTGATCGGCTACCGCGAGCGCGGCGGCAAGCTGCACGAGCTGAAGGAGAAGGAGGTCGCCGCGCAGCGCCGGGCCATCGGCATGGTGTTCCAGCGGTTCAACCTCTTCCCGCACATGACGGTGCTGCAGAACGTCATGGAGGCGCCCTGCCGGGTCAAGCGGGAGAACAAGGGCGAGGTCCGCGACCGCGCGGCGGCGCTGCTCGACCGGGTCGGCCTGGGCGAGAAGAAGGACAGCTACCCGAGTCAGCTCTCCGGGGGCCAGCAGCAGCGCGTGGCGATCGCCCGGGCGCTGGCCATGCGGCCCAAGCTGATGCTCTTCGACGAGCCCACCAGCGCGCTGGACCCCGAGCTGGTCGGCGAGGTCCTGGACGTGATGAAGGACCTGGCCCGGGACGGCATGACCATGATCGTGGTGACCCACGAGATCGGTTTCGCCCGCGAGGTCGGCGACTCGCTGATCTTCATGGACGGCGGCGTCGTGGTCGAGCAGGGACCTCCGCGCGAGGTCATCGGTAATCCGCAGCAGGAACGAACCAAGGCATTCCTGAGCAAGGTGCTGTGAAGCAGGCGGGGCGGTCCCGGTTCTTGTCGTACGGCGAGACTAGAGTTCTGCGACGTGAGTAACGACGCCCAGACCCCCCGCTTGCTGCTGCTCGATGGGCATTCGCTGGCCTATCGCGCCTTCTTCGCGCTGCCGGTGGAGAATTTCTCGACGCAGACGGGCCAGCCGACCAACGCCGTGTTCGGCTTCACGTCGATGCTGATCAACATGCTGCGGGACGAGAAGCCCACGCACATCGTGGTCGCCTTCGACGTCTCCCGGGTGTCGTTCCGCACCGAGAAGTACGCCGACTACAAGGCCGGCCGGGCCGAGACCCCGCAGCCGTTCCAGGGCCAGGTCAGCCTGGTCAAGGAGATCCTCGAGGCGCTGCGCATCCCGGTGGTCGAGAAGCCCGGCTACGAGGCCGACGACGTCATCGGCACGCTGGCCTGCCAGGCACGCGACGCCGGCATGGAGGTCGTCATCTCCACCGGCGACCGCGACGCGTTCCAGCTGGCCGGCGAGCACGTCACGATCCTCTACCCGGTCCGCGGCGTGTCCGAGGTCTGGCGGATGACCCCCGAGGCCATCGAGACGAAATACGGCGTCCCCCCGGGCCGCTACCGCGACAAGGCCGCCCTGGTCGGCGAGGCCAGCGACAACCTGCCCGGCGTGCCCGGCGTCGGTGACAAGACCGCGGCCAAGTGGATCAACCAGTACGGCGGGCTGGACGGCATCATCGCGCACGTCGACGAGATCAAGGGCAAGGCGGGGGAGAACCTGCGCGCCCACCTGGCCGACGTCATGCGCAACTACGAGCTCAACGGCCTGGTCTGCGACCTGGAGCTGCCGTTGCGCCCCGAGGACGTCAAGTGGCAGGGCTGGGACCGCGAGGCCGTGCACCAGGTCTTCGACGCGCTGGAGTTCCGGGTGCTGCGCGAGCGGCTCTACTCGTACCTCGACGCCGTCGAGCCCGAGGCGGAGTCCGGCTTCGACCTCTCCGGCACGGTCTTGGCCGCCGGTCAGGTCGAGGGCTGGCTGAGCGAGCACGCCCGTGAGGCGCCCGTCGGCGTCGCGGTCACCGGCCGCTTCGGCCGCGGCACCGGCGAGCTGACCGGCGTCGCGATCGCCACCGGTGACGGCCCGGCCGCCTGGTTCGACCCCACGACCCTCGACGAGAGCGACGAGCAGGCGGTCGCCGCCTGGCTGGCCAACCCCGACCGCCCCAAGGTCATCCACGAGGCCAAGCCGGCCATGCTGGCCTTCCGCGCGCACGGCTGGGCCCTGGCCGGCGTCCGCGTCGACACCGCGCTGGCGGCCTATCTGGCCAAGCCCGACCAGCGCGCCTACGACCTGACCGACCTGGCGCTGCGCTACCTCAAGCGCGAGCTGCGCGTCGACGCCCCGGAGACCGGCCAGCTGACCCTGGACGGCCTCGGCGACGACGAGGGCACCGCCGAGCAGAACGTCATGCTCCGGGCCCGCGCCACCCTCGACCTGGCCGACACGATCACCGAGGAGCTGTCCCGCGACGACGGCGCCTCCCAGCGCCTGCTGGCCGAGGTGGAGCAGCCGCTGGCGATCGTGCTGGGCGAGATGGAGCACGTCGGCATCGCCGCCGACACGGAATACCTCTCCGAGCTGGAGGCCCACTTCGCCGCGGAGGTGAAGGCGGCCCAGCAGGCGGCGCACGAGGTGGTCGGCCGCGAGTTCAACCTGGGCTCACCCAAGCAGCTGCAGGAGATCCTGTTCACCGAGCGCGGCCTGCCCAAGACCAAGAAGATCAAGTCCGGCTACACCACGGACGCGGACGCCCTGCAGAGCCTGTTCGCCCAGACCGGCGACCCGGTCCTGGAGCACCTGCTGCGCCACCGCGACGTGGCCAAGCTGAAGTCGACAGTGGACGGCCTGCTCAAGTCGGTCTCCGACGACGGCCGCATCCACACGACGTTCAACCAGACGGTGGCGGCGACCGGCCGGCTGTCCTCGACCGACCCCAACCTGCAGAACATCCCGATCCGCACCCAGGAAGGCCGCCGCATCCGCCGCGCGTTCGTGGTCGGCGAGGGCTTCGAGTCGCTGATGACCGCCGACTACAGCCAGATCGAGATGCGCATCATGGCGCACCTGTCCAAGGACGAGGCCCTGATCGCGGCCTTCAACTCGGGCGCCGACTTCCACGCGGCCACGGCCTCGTCGGTCTTCCACGTCCCGGTCGAGGAGGTCGTCCCCGACCAGCGCCGCAAGATCAAGGCGATGAACTACGGCCTCGCGTACGGCCTGAGCGCCTTCGGCCTGTCCAACCAGCTCACCATCTCGACCGACGAAGCCCGCACCCTGATGGAGGAATACTTCCAGCGCTTCGGCGGCGTCCGCGACTACCTCCAGACGGTGGTCCGCCGCGCGGTCCAGGACGGCTACACGGCCACCATCCTCGGCCGCCGCCGCTACCTGCCCGACCTGAGCAGCGACAACCGCCAACGCCGCGACATGGCCGAACGCATGGCCCTGAACGCCCCGATCCAGGGCTCGGCCGCCGACATCATCAAGATCGCCATGCTCCGCGTCGACGGCGCCCTACGCACCGCCGGCCTGCGGTCCCGCATGCTCCTCCAGGTCCACGACGAGCTGGTCTTCGACGTGGCGCCGGGGGAGCGCGAGACGCTGGAGGCCCTGGTGCGGCGGGAGATGGGCGGGGCCTATCCGCTGTCCGTGCCGCTGGAGGTCTCGGTCGGCGTCGGCCAGGACTGGAACGGTGCTGACCACTAGGCCCTTTTTCCCTTCGGCTGAGCTGGTTGCATGGGGGGCTTTGGGGCGGGGACGACCCACTCCGGGCGGTCAGGCTTGATCCCTGCGTGGGTCGCCCCCGCCCCAAAGCCTGACTCTGGTCGCTCTTCCTGCATCCCGCGCCGGATGCCTACCGCTCGCCGTTTCTGACCCGCTTCCCGGCTGTCCCGCCTGCCTCCCGCCCGCCTGCCTGTGTCCCGCCCTGCGACCCGCCCCGCCTCGTCCCGCCTGGCCTGCGCTTAGCTCCACCTATTTGCGCCTCGCCCCCCGTTTCCGCCTGGCTGCGTCCGGTAACGCCTGCCTGCCTTCGCCTCACCACGGTTTCGCTGGCCTGCGCCCCGCCCCGTCCCGACCTGTCTACGCTCCGCCTGGCCTCGTCTGGCCTGGCCTCACCACCTGGCCCGCGCCGGCTTCATGCAGGGCCTCATCCCGGTCCGGCTGCCTGGTCTGGCCGGCCTGGTCTCGCCTGGCCTGCCTGGTCTCGCCTGCGCCGGCTTCATGCCGGGCCCCATCCCGGTCCGGCTGCCTGGCCTACTTGGCCTCGCCTGGCCTGCCTGGTTTGGCTTGCGCCGCTCTGCCGTTGGTGACTCAGCCCACTTTTCTCGATTTCGGGGTTGGTCTGATGGGCTTGCCTCTTTGGGCGGTTTCTTAGGAGCGAGAGGTCACCTTCGATGCTTTCGATGGTGTCAGCTGCACCGTCCACCTCGGATTCCGTAGGTGTGCCTTTGCTGGGGTCTCGTCTCCGTCGGGCCGGGGAAAGCGTTGCTGTGTAATGCATTCTGGCTTTGTGCTACGGGCCCCTGGCGGTGTGGAGTCGTCGGGCGGTGCGCTAATCCGAGATTTGCTTCGGTTTGCAAGGGTGGGCCCATGCCGAGTTCTTCGACCGAGACCGCATCGTCGTCTAGCGCCTGGGCGCCGGTGGTCCGGCGGCCGCTCGACCCCGACCAGGCACACGCCTTCGCCCCGATGTTCAAGGCCCTCGGCGACCCGGTGCGGCTGCGCCTCCTGTCGATGATCGCCTCCGCCGGCGGCGGCGAGGTCTGCGTCTGCGATCTCACGGGTTCCTTCAAACTGACCGGCCCGACGATTTCCCACCACCTCAAGGTCCTTCGCGAAGCAGGCCTGGTCGACAGCGACCGCCGCGGCACGTGGGTCTACTACCGCCTGGTGCCGGCGGCGCTCGCGTTGCTCGCCGGCCTGCTGGACGTCAGCTCCGTCACCGCCGGCGTCTGACCTCCGCCGCACGCCCCGATCCGAGTCGGAGCGAGGTATCCCAGCCCGGGGTCGCCGCGGCGTTCCGCGCGACCGCGATTGGGGCGTTCCGCGCGACCGCGATTGGGGCGTTCCGCGCGACCGCGATTGGGGCGTTCCG
>NZ_JBEZGQ010000105.1:0-14794 GCF_040650095.1 Actinoplanes sp. NPDC048791
GCACGGCCACGCTCGGCGACGGGCGGCGCACCACGCTGGTCTTCTCCGGCGCCCCGGGCCGGACGGCCGAGACCGTCCGCAGTGACCAGGAGCTGTTCGCCGGCGCCTACACCGCCGAGCTCGCCTCGTTCGCCGACGCCGTCCGGTCCGGCACGCCGGCGCCGGTGACCGGCGCGGACGCCCGGGCCGCCCTGGCCATCGCGCTGGCCGCCGCCGCGTCGGTGGCCGGCGGGCGCCCGGTCCGCATCGACGAGGTGACCGGGTGAGCGGCTACCGGCTGGCCGTCTGCGCCGAGATGGTCTTCCTCGACCTGCCGTTCGCCGACCGGGTGCGGCGCATCGCCGAGCGCGGCTTCGAGGTCGAGATGTGGAACTGGGCCGGCAAGGACCTCGACGCGCTGGCCGCGACCGGCGCGACGATCTCGTCGATGACCGGCTACCTGCGGGGCACCCTCGCCGACCCGGCCGGCGCCGACGAGCTTCTGGCCACCGCCCGGCTCTCCCTCGAGGTCGCCGAGCGGCTCGGTTGCCCGCGCCTGAACGTGCACGGCACCGGACTGGACGACCGGGGACTGCCGGTCGTCCCGGCCGCGGTGGTGACGCCCGCGATGTGGTTCACCGCCGTACGGACCCTCACCCGTCTGGCCGAGCTCGGTGAGCGCGCCGGGCGGGTGTTCACCCTGGAGAACCTCAACACCGCGGTCGACCACCCCGGCGTCCCCTTCGCCCGGGCGGCCGACACGCTGGCCCTGGTGGAAGCCGTCGGCAGTCCGCACCTGCGGATGAACCTGGACCTCTACCACGCGCAGATCGGCGAGGGGAACCTCATCCAGCTCGTCGAGCGGGCCTTGCCGTGGATCGGCGAGATCCAGGTCGCCGACGTGCCGGGCCGGTGCGAGCCGGGCACCGGCGAGATCCACTATCCCGCCGTCGCCGCGGCCCTGCACCGGCTCGGCTACCAGGGCGTCGTCGGCCTGGAGAGCTGGGCCGCGGGCGAGGACGACCGGGCGCTGGAGCGCTTCCGCCACGCGTTCACATAGGCGGTGTTCCGGCGCACTTATGCTCGCCGCATGGGCAGACCCGAGCCGGACGCGTACGCAGCCGTTGCGCCGGTCCTGAGGCAGCTGGCCGGGACGCTGGAGTCGATCGGAGCGGAGCCGCTGCCGTTGGCCCGATACCGCCGCCCGCCCGGCCGGGTCGCGTGCCTTCTGCACAGGGCGATCGGCCAGCCACCTCCGGGTGACCGCCCGCGCTACCGGGTCACCGGCCACCGGGCCTGGCCGCTGACCGATGGCGGCGACCATCGCCCCGACCTCGCCCTCGACACCAGCGGCGAGATACTGCTGGCCCACCTTCGCCGATCCGGTGGAGTGGGCGTAGAGGGTCCTGCGGACCACCTGCATGGCCACCAGGCCGGTACGCAGTTCCTGGAATATCCCTACTCCTTGATGAGCCGGGCCTACTGCAGCGTGCTCCCTGACGGGTCGGTGCGGGTCATCGTGGAGCTCGCCTCCTGGGGCGGCCCGGACCGCGGCGAGTACCTCCTGAGCGACGTCGTGGCGGCGACGGTGTGCGCGTACACGTCGAATCCCGTCTGGTATCGCTAATCGTCCTCGGCGAACACCAGCTTCTTCGGCTCGTCGCGCGGGTCGCGGCCGCGCAGCCGGGCCACGATGCGCGGCAGGTACGGCACCACGAACGCCAGCACCGCGCACGCGAGCAGCACCGCGGTCAGCGGCCGGGTCACGAACGTGCTCAGATCACCGTTGGCCACGAGCAGCGCCCGGCGGAACTGCACCTCCATCATCGGGCCCAGGATCAGGCCCAGGATCACCGGCGCGATCGGGAAGTCGAAGTGCCGCATCCCGAAGCCGATGACCCCGACGGCGTAGGCGATGAACACCTGGTTGACGCTGCCCGTGGCGGCGTAGACCCCGAGCGTGGCGAAGACCAGGATGCCGGCGTACAGGATGGGTCGCGGGATCTGCAGCACTTTGACCCAGACCCGGATCAGCGGCAGGTTGAGCAGCAACAGCAGCACGTTGCCGACGTAGAGCGAGGCGATCAGCGCCCAGACCAGCTCGGGCGAGGTGTCGAACAGCTGCGGGCCGGGCTGCAGGTTGAAGATCTGGAAAGCGGCCAGCATGACCGCGGCGGTCGCGGAGGTGGGGATGCCGAGGGTCAGCAACGGTACGAGCACACCCGAGAACGCCGCGTTGTTGGCCGCCTCCGGACCGGCCACCCCCTCGATCGCCCCCTTGCCGAACTCGGCCCGGTCCCGCGCCCGGTGCTTCTCGTACGTGTACGACAGGAACGTCGGCACGTCCGCCCCGCCCGACGGCAGCGCCCCGAACGGGAAGCCGACCGCCGTTCCACGCAGCCATGGCCCCCACGAACGCCGCCAGTCGTCGCGGGTGAGCCACCCGTGCCGCGCCGAGCCCGGCTCCAGCGGATGCACGTGCTCGGGCAGGTGCCGCAGCCGGCTCGCGACGAAGAGGGTCTCGCCGATCGCGAACAGACCGACGATCACCACCACGATGTCCACACCCTCCAGCAGTTCCATCGTGCCGAAGGTGAACCGGGCCTGCCCGGTCAGCGCGTCGATCCCGACCAGGCCCAGGAACAGGCCGAAGACCAGCGACATCAGGCCACGGACGACGGACCGCCCGACGAGCGCGGTGACCGCGACCATCGCCAGCAACGCCAGCGCGAAGTAGTCGGCCGCCCGGAACGTGGTCGCCAGCTTGGCCACCGGCTGGGCCAGCAGGCTCAGCAACAGCGTGGAGATGGTGCCGGCCACGAACGACCCGATCGCGGCCGTGGCCAGAGCGGCTTTCGCCCTTCCGCGCCGGGCCATCTGATAACCCTCGATCGCGGTGGCCACCGAGGCCGACTCGCCGGGGGTATTGAGCAGGATCGAGGTGGTGGACCCGCCGTACATGGCGCCGTAGTAGATGCCGGCGAACATGATGAACGTGCCGATCGGGTCGTCCAGGCTGAAGGTGACCGGCAGCAGCAGCGCGATCGTCAGGGCCGGGCCGATGCCGGGCAGCACCCCGACGAACGTGCCCAGGGTGACGCCGATCGCCGCGTACAGCAGGTACTGCGGGCTCAGGACGGTGCCGAAGCCGGAGAGCAGATCACCGAAGACGTTCACAGCGGAAACACCCCCGCGGGCAGGAAGATGTCGAGCAGCCGGGTGAAGACCAGGTAGACCACCGTCGGCAGCAGCACCGCCACGATGACGTCACGGACCAGGTGGCGGCTGCCGAGGACCCGGGAGACCACGACGACGAAGGCCGCGGCGGAGACGACGAAGCCGGCGTACTCCAGCGCGACGGCGAAGCCGACCAGGCTCGCGACCACCCCGGCCGGGCTCCACCAGCCGGGCTTCTCCTCCGGCGGCTCCTCCCGGGTGCGCAGCTGGGCGATCAGGTAGGCCACCGCGACGACAACCCAGGCCGCGGCGATCACCACCGGGGCCAGGCGCGGACTTTGCAGGCCGAGGTCGCCGTCGGCAGCCGACACCGCCGACCAGACCAGACCCACGCCGGCGAGCACCAGCCCGCCGGCGAGGATCACCCCACCGGTACGGCGGGCCGGCGCCGCGTCGGTTGTCATCTAGCCGAGCCCGATGTCGGTGAGCACCGTGGTGATGCGCTGGTTCTCGCTGGTGAAGAACGTCGACGCGGCGTCACCGCTCTTGTAGAAGTCCTCCCAGCCCTGCTTCTGCAACGCGGACTTCCACGACTCCGACGAGTGCAGCCGGTCCACGAGGGCGGTCACGGCCTCCTTGGTCGGGGCGTCGATCCCGGGCGGTGCCACGACTCCGCGCCAGTTCATCAGCTCGACGTCGTACCCCTGCTCCTTGACGGTCGGTGCCGGTGACCCGCCGCCGACGTCGACGCCGGTCGCGCCGGAGACCGCGAGCGCGCGGACCTTGCCCGACGCGACCAGGTCCTTGAACTCGCTCTGGCCCGACACGGCGGCGGTCAGGTCACCGGAGAGCAGCGCGGCCTTGGCCTCGCCGCCGCCGGAGTACGCGACGTACTTCATCGCCTTGGGGTCGGCGCCGGCCGCCTTGGCGAGCAGGCCGACCAGGATCTGGTCGGTGCCGCCGGCCGAGCCGCCACCCCAGTTGATCGACGCCGGTGCGGCCTTGGCGTCGTCCATGAGCTGTTTGAGGTTCTTGTACTTGGAGGCGGCCGGGACGACGATGACCTCCTGCTCGGCGGTGAGCGTGGCGATCGGGGTGACCTGGTCCAGCTTCACCGGCGACTTGTTGGCCACCACGCCGCCGACCATCACCAGGCCCATGACCATCAGGTGGTGGGCGTCGCCGCGGTTCTTGGAGACGAGCTGGGCCAGCCCGATGGTGCCGGCCGCGCCGGTGACGTTGTAGACCTCGACGGGCTGCTCGACGAGCTTGCCGTCGGTCATCGCCTTCTGCATGGTGCGGGCGGTGAGATCCCAGCCGCCACCGGGTGCGGCAGGCACCATGAGCTGCACTGTCTTGGTCGGATAGCGCACCTCGCCGGTGCTCGTCTGCCCGCCGGCGGTGTCCTTCTCGCACCCGGCCGCGGTGGCGGCCAGCAGCGCCGCGGCCATCCCCGCGGCGACGACGCGACCCGGGCGCCGCACAACTGTGTCCTTCACGACCGCTCCTCTGTGTTGCCTACGTGTTTCAGAGATGCTGCATCGCGGGACCATCGGCGGTCATCGTTACGGACACGGTGGTCGTTGTGGTCTTTGTGGTCGTGGCAGCTCAGCCGCCCAGGGACAGCACCGCTTCGACACCGTAGTGATCGGACAGATACCCCGGCCGGCCACCCGGCAGCGTCACCGCGTCCCGCAGGACGATCCGCGCCTCCGCGGAGAGCTCCCGCTGCGGCGCCGGCCGGATCAGCACATTGTCGAAGGCGGGCGGGGCCGGCCAGCGCGGGGTGGGCCGGTACGTCGGCGCGGGGTCGCCGGCCAGCACGTCGGTGAGCCCGGCCCGGGCCAGGAAGCCGGTGAGCGCGGCGGCGTGGCGAGGAACGTTGAAGTCGCCGGCCGCCACGACCGGCAGCGCCGGGTCGAGCCGGGCCAGCTCACCGGCGAGATGATCCAGCTCGGCGCGGGCGACCCGGGTGTAGCGGTTCGCCGGTGACCAGTCGCCGTCGCGGTTGGCGGACAGGTGGGTGTTCGCGATGGCGAGCGGGCCGGCCGGCGTGTCCACGACTGCGAGCTGGACGCCCTTACGCATGAGGTATTCGGGACGCGGCGGGCCGGTGCGCGGGTACCGCACGAAGCGGGCGGTCCGGATCGGCCACCGGGACAGCATCACGAGGCCGCCCTCCAGGAGCAGGGAGCCGGACCACGCGTGGTGGCCGTAGTGCCGGGCGAGGCGGCGGACCAGGGCGGCATGGCGACGCCACAGCACCTCCTGGAGGCAGACCACGTCGTAGGAGGACTGCTCCAGGACCGTGCCGAGAGCCCGCAGCCGCGCCCGGACGTCACCGCGCATGAGCGCATTGAAGGTCAGCAGCCGCACCTCGGTCGTCCGGGTCACGCCGCCAGACGCTACCGGGATGACCCGACCGCGCCTGATTCGACGACGGTTGCTATATCGTGATTCGGTGCATATCGGGCAAATGCCAGCGGGTACGCATGACGTCTTCGTCGCGCTCGGCCTGGCGGTCGCCGGGCTGGTCTTCGCCGCCGAGGTACGCCGGCGCGGCCGCGGCGACGAGCGGCTCTGGTACCTGGTGGCCGGGGTGCTCGTCGGCGGCGCCCTGTTCGGCCGGCTCGGCACCTGGCTGCAACACCTGGACCCGCGGCAGAACGCGACCCTGGCCGAGCAGTGGGCGTACGGCAACCGCAGCATCCTCTCCGGTCTGGCCGGCGCGTATCTCGGTGTGCTGGTCGCCAAGCGGCTCTGCGGCTACCGGGCCCGCAGCGGTGACCTGTTCGCGCCCGCGATCGCCGCCGGTATGGCGGTCGGCCGGATCGGGTGCCTGCTCACCGAACGGCCCGGCACGCCCACCGGCGCCGGCTGGGGCGTCTCCATGGATGGTGTGCCGCGGCACCCCTCTTTCGCGTACGAGATCGCTTTTCATCTCCTCGCCCTGGCCGTGCTGATCCTGGTCCGCGACCGGATCACCCAGCCGGACGCCCTGTTCACCGGCTACCTGACGGGTTACGCCATGTTCCGGTTCGCGGTCGAGTTCGTGCGCGGCAACGAGGTGGTGGCGGCCGGGCTGACCCGCCCGCAGCTGTTCCTGCTGGCCTGCGCTCCCCTGCTGGCCTGGCGGCTCGTGGTCCTCGCCCGGCAGCACCGGGCCGCCCACGCACAGCGGGTGCCGGTATGAGGCCGCCGCCGCAGCCGATCCGCACCGGTGCCGTCTGGGCCGGGATCGGGCTCGCGCTGCTCGGGCACCTGATGTGCGCCGGCCTGGTCGCCGCCGCCCTCTGGGGCGCGGGCGACGCCGCCGACCAGGCGCTGATCGGTGGCAGCCTGCTCGGTCAGCTGGTGCTGTTCGCCGCCGTCGTCGCGGCCGGCACCGTCCTGATCGTCAAGGGCGACCGGGGCCTGGGGATCGGGCTGTTCATCGGGTGGGCCGCCGGCCTGATCGTGCTGCCGCTCGTCGGGTTCGGGCTGTGTGTGGCCCTGGTCTCGGCCCAATGACAAAGCACTACCGGAGGTATCACTGATGGGCACCGGCATGCCGCTGCGCGGCGACCGCAT
The DNA here is from genome assembly GCF_040650095.1 of Actinoplanes sp. NPDC048791. NCBI lineage: Bacteria > Bacillati > Actinomycetota > Actinomycetes > Micromonosporales > Micromonosporaceae > Actinoplanes > Actinoplanes sp. NPDC048791. Next base: position 6,727 of record NZ_JBEZGQ010000105.1, read on the forward strand.
CCACCGCTATGTCAACGCGTTCTGCCCGCACTGCCACGACGAGGACCCGCAGCGCCCGCTGGCCGAGGTCGCCCGGCTCTCCGGCCGGCTCGTGGTACGCGACGAGCAGGTCTGGCTCGAGCGCGGCTGCCCGCGGCACGGCCTCGTGCGCACCCTCTACGACGAGCACCCGGCGATCCTGACCTACCTGGAGCAGTGGACCGCGCCGACCAAGCAGCACGAGCCCGACCTGGCCGGCAACTTCGCCCCGGTGCCGGCCGCCTACCTCGACGGGCTGCCGGAGATGCAGACGCAGCACACCTGCATCCTGCTGACCGACCTCACCGACTCGTGCAACCTGCGCTGCCCCACGTGTTTCGCCGACTCGTCGCCGGCCCTGGACACCGTCGTCCCGCTGGCCGACGTGCTGGCCAATCTCGATGCCCGGCTGGCCCGCGAGCGGCAGCGCATCGACGTGCTCATGCTCTCCGGCGGTGAGCCCACGCTGTACCCGTACCTGGCCGAGCTGCTCGACGCGGTGGCCGCGCGGGACGTCGTGCGGATCCTGCTCAACACCAACGGGTTGCGGATCGCCCGCGACGACGCCCTGCTGGACCTGCTGGCCGCCCATCGCGAACGGGTCGAGGTGTACCTGCAGTACGACGGGGTCAGTGAGCGCGCGCACCGGCAGCACCGCGGCGCCGACCTGCGGCGGGCCAAGGAGCAGGCGATCGACCGGCTGGCCGGGCGCGGCATCTTCACCACGTTGACCATGACGGCCGCGCTGGACGTCAACGACGACGAGATCGGCGCGGTGGTCAAGCGGGCGCTGGACACGCCGTACGTGGGCGGGGTGTCGATCCAGCCGCAGTTCGGTTCCGGCCGTTCGGCGGCGATCGACAGCAGCCGCCGGCTGACCCACACCGGGGTGCTGGCCCGGCTCGGCCCGCAGACCGGCGACCTGGTCACCTGGCGGGACCTGACTGCGCTGCCCTGCTCGCACCCGCACTGCTGCTCGGTCGGCTACCTGCTGCGCGACGACACCGGCGAGTGGCGCTCACTGACCGCCCTGGTCGGCCACGACCGGCTGCTGTCCTTTCTGGAGCTGGCGCCCGACGCCGTCGCCAACCGGATCGCCGACACCGAGCTGCCCGCGCAGCTGCGCCGGGTGGTCCGCGACTCGCTGCTCGGCCTGCTCTCGGAGCAGTCGTCGCTGTCGCATCCCCGGGTCGGCGACCTGTGGCGTGACATCTGCGCCAACTGCGACCTGGGGATCGGCACGCTGGCCGCGATGGCGTCGTCGAGCCTGCCCGGTGGCCGGGACCGGCTGCGCCGGATGCTGGCCGAACGGGTCAAGCGGATCACCGTCAAGCCGTTCATGGACATGGCCACGATGGTGGAGGAACGGCTGCTGCAGTGCTGCGTGCACGTCGGCACCCGCAAGGACGACCGGGACCAGTGCGCGCCGTTCTGCGCCGTGCAGGCCTGGCCGCAACTGGCCGCCCAGCGCCTTCCCCAAGCAGTGGCCCTGCAACAGGTGCGGCGGTGACCTCCGCTCCGGCCGATCCGCTGCGGCTGTGTGTCTACGCCACCGTGGCGGCGCTGGCCTGGCTGGCCGGGCCGCTGGCGGTCACGGCGTTCGCCGCGCTCGGCCTGGCCGGCTACGTGCGGGCACAGCGGGCGGGGCTGCAACGGTCCAAGTGTGTGCTGCGTGACGTCCGGCTGGTGATGGCGTACCTGGGGGCGCTGACCACGGCCGGGCTGGCCGGGATCGGCTGGCAGTGCTGGATCTGGTTGACCTGAGCGGGGGCGCCGCCGGCGGGCGACGCCCCCGCGAGAAGGATCAGCAGCGACCGAGGTCCTGCCACTGCTGGGTCCAGCCCGGCTCCGAGCCCTGCGTCCAGTACCGGGCCTTCCACAGGTGCTTGCCCTCACCGGAGGGCGGGCCGCCGGGGTCGCCGTTGCGGCTCTTCTCGTGCTTGACGGTCTGCCCGCCCTGGTACACCGACCCGAACGTCCACTCCGGCGCGTTGGTGCAGTCACCTTGAGAAGGAGGCGGGGTTGTCGGTGGAGTGGACGGCGGGGTGGTCGGCGGGGTGCAGCCGCCGGTGGTGTCCACCGTGTCGGCGAACGTGCTGCCGGCCGAGCGGTAGCCTGCCGTCCGCGCGGTCACCTCGGCCGGGGACAGCGCCTGGTTCTTGGCGAACAGCACCCAGTCCACCTGCTGGATGTACGTGCTGCGCCCGCCGGTGTGCGCCGCCGTGTCGATGAACCAGAGGTTCCAGTTGATCGTCATGGTCTGCCGCGGGTAGAACTTGCCCGAGTGGTCACCGACCAGCACGCCGTCGATGTAGTACTTGACGTGCCCGTCCGCCACCGTGGCGACCAGGTCGTGCCAGCCGTTGAGGCTGGACCGCTGCTCGGAGTGCACGTTGTCGGCCAACCACGGCTCGGCCCGGTACGTGTACCAGGTCGTCTGGTAGTTGATCGGGCCCGTCTCGCCCCACCCGCCGTTCGGCAGGTACTCGGAGATGTCCAGCTCGCTGTACGTCGGGTCCAGGTCGCCGTTGAGCGGGCTGATGGTGAAGAACGTCTCGTTGATGTGGTCGCCGTCGTTGCCGGCCGTGGGGGTGTCGGTGAAGCGGACCCGGCTGGCGTACGTGCCTTCCAGATAGCGCTTCTGGGTGCTGTAGAGCTCCGCGTGGCTGGTGCCGGCGCCGGTGCCGTCGGTGGAGGCGGTGAGCTGCATGACCTTCTGCCCGCCCTCGCTGGGGAAGGTGATGCTGCTCGGCGACCACGTCGCGCCGGGCACGCCCGGTCCGCCGGCGTAGCTGCGCGGGGTCCAGCCGTGCGCGGTCAGTGAGCTGTCACCGGCCGAGCTGTAGGAGAAGTCGTCGAACAGGTAACCGCAGTCGGCGGCGGAGGCGCCGGCGGCGTGGGTGAAGACGGCCAGGGAGCTCAGCAGCGTCGTCACACCCAGCAGCTTCAGGGATCTGGACATGGGGGTCCTCCGGAATGGGGGTGAGGGGACCTACTTGACCGCGCCGGCGGTCATTCCGGCGCGGATGTGGCGTTGGAACGCGACGTAGGCGATCAGCACCGGCAGCATGGCGATGGTCAGGCCGGCGAACAGACCGCTCCAGTCACTGCGGTAGCCCTGGCTGACCGACAGGGCGGCCAGACCCTGCGCCAGGACGTACCGGTCCGGGTCGGGGTTGAGGACCAGCGGGAGCAGGTACTGGTTCCAGAGCCCGAGGAAATTGAAGATGCCGACGGCGACCAGGCCCGGCCGGGCCATCGGCAGCATGACGCGGAAGACCCCGAAGTGCGAGCAGCCGTCGATGAGGGCCGCTTCGGCCACCTCGCCGGGCAGGGTCCGGAAGAACGAGTGCAGGAAGAAGACCGTGAAAGGCACGGCATACGCCGCATAGACCAGGATCAGACCGGGGTACGTGCCCAGCAGCCCGAGCCGCTGCACCACGAAGAACAGCGGCACCAGGGCCAGGAAGACCGGGAAGAACATGGCCGCGACGAAGGTGTAATAGATGAGCCGGTTGCCCCGGAACTCGTACCGGGCCAGGGCGTAGGCGACCAGCGAGCCGAGCAGCATGGTCAGCAGCAGAGCCCCGCCGACCACGATGAGGCTGTTGAGGAAGTAGCGGCCGATGCTGGCCTCGGTCCACGCCCGCGCCCAGTTGCCCGGCTGCGGGGAGGCCGGCAGCGACCACGGCTCGTTGAGGATCTCGGTGTCGGTCTTGAACGAGCTGACCACCGCCCACAGCAGCGGCAGCGCGGTGACCACCGCCCAGGCCAGCATGGCCAGGTGCACCGGGAACACGGCGTAGGACCGCCGCGGCCGGCGCACGGCAGCCGGCGGTACGGACACAGCGGGCCGTTCATCCACCAGCGTCATGCCAGCTCCAGCCTCTCCTTGCGACCGGCCCGCAGAGCCAGCACGGCCAGCGTCAGGGTGGCGAAGAACAGCGCGACGCCCATGGCCGAGGCGTAGCCGAACTTGCCGTAGGTGAACGCGTTGCGGTAGAGCGACAGCCCGATGACCTCGGTGGCGCCGTCCGGCCCGCCCGGGCCGACCGTCATCACCTGCACGACCGCGAAGGCGTCCAGCGCGGCGATGCCGAGATACACGAACGCCACCTGCACGGTCTCGCGGACCAGCGGCAACGTCACCTTGCGGAACGTCGCCCAGGCCCCGGCCCCGTCCAGCAGCGCCGCCTCGAACAGCTCCCGCGGGATGCCGTCGATCGCCGCGCTGAACAGCACCACGTAGAAACCCACCGACGACCAGACCAGCACCGCCATCACGGCGATCAGAGCCAGCGACGGCGACGCCAGCCAGCTCTGCGCGAGCCCGCCGAGCCCGATCGCGCGCAGTCCCCCGTTCAGCAGGCCGGTGTTGGGGTTGTAGACGAAACCCCACAGGACCGCGATGACCACGAGCGAGAGCAGTTGCGGGAAGAAGTACACGATCTGGTACGCCCCCGAGCCCGCGATGCCGCGCCGCCCGCCCCGCCCGCCGAGGTGCATCATGCTGGCCAGGAACAGCCCGATACCGATGGTGACCAGCGGGACGACCACCAGCATCACCGCGTTGTTGCGCACCGCGTCCAGGAACAGCGAGTCCCCGCCGAGGCGGGCGTAGTTGCCCGCCCCGACGAAGTGCGCCTCGCCGGCCACGCCGGTCCAGTCGGTCAGCGACAGATAAAAGGCCTGCGCGTACGGCGACAGCACGAAGACCACGTGCAGCACCAGCGCGGGCACCAGCGCGCCGGCCAGGAACCGCCACCGACCGTGCCGCATCAGCGGGTGTACTTCTGCACCGAGGAGTCCTGGGCGATCGCGTCCGCCGCCTTCTGCACCCGCTGCGCCCACTCCGCCGCGGTGCTGCGCTTGTTCACCAGCTCGCCGGTGGCGTCGTCGAGGGCCTTGGCCAGCGGGGCGTACCAGGTGCGGAAGCGGTAGGTGAAGGTCTCGGCGCCGGCCGCGGTGACCGCGTCGCGGACCGAGCCGAGCCCGCTGCTCAGGGTCAGCCCGTCGGTCGCCCCGGCCACCGCGGGCAGCGTGCCGGCCGTGGACGCGAACGCCTTCGCGGACTGCTTGGAGAACAGGATCCGCAGATACTCCATCCCACCGGCCGGGTTCTTCGCCTTCGTGGGCACCAGGAACGACTCGCTGCTGGCGGCCTGCACCGCGGTCGCCTTGAGCTGGTCGCCCGCGGTCCGCGACGGCACTGTCCCCATGACCATGTCGAAGCCCGGCGGGGTGACGTCCTTCTGCTCACTCTCCAGCCACGAGCCGCACGGGATGAACGCGGCCTTGCCGTTGGACCAGGCCGCCTGGGCCTCGGTATGGGTCAGCGCCTCGGAGCCGGCCATCAGGTAGCCCTTGCCGGCCAGCTCGGCGAACGCCTCGGCGGCACCGATCAGCCCCGGCGCCTTCCACGCGTTCGGCTCCAGGTTGTCCACGGCCTTGACCAGCGCGGGCCCGCCGGTCTTGGCGGCCATGCTGAGCAGCGGATCGTTGATGTACTCGGGATACTTGCCCTGGTAGGTCCAGGGCGCGATGCCGGCGGCCTTGATGGTCGCGCACAGCGTCAGCATCTCGTCCCAGGTCTTCGGGTACGCCCAGCCCTTCGCGGCGAACAGCGGCTTGGAATACCAGAGCCCCCAGACGGTGTAGGTGAAGTTCAGCGTCATCGGCGTCTTGCCGAAGGTGCCGTCCTCGACCACCCCGGGCAGCAGGGTGTCGCGCACCGTCACGGCCGGGTCGTCGAAGGACGGCGCGTCCAGCAGTGCGCTCAGGTCGCTGACCTGCTTGGCCGCCACCAGCGTCGCGATGTCGAGCCGGCTCGCGCCGGTGTTGTCGACGACGTCCGGGGGCGTGTTGGCCACGAAACGCGGCTGCAGGGCCTCACCGATCTTCTGCAGGCCCTGGTGGTCGATCTTCGCGCCGGGGTACTTCCGGGTGTAGAGGGTGCCGGCGTGCTTGGCGTACTCGTCGCCGTACCCGCCCTTGAAGATCACCACCTCGAGCGGGGTTTCGGCCTTGACCCCCAGGGGGTTGTCGGCGCTCTTGGCGCCGGTGTTGCCGGCGGCCGGGTCGTTGTCGTCGCTGCCGCCGGTCACGCAGGCGCTGAGCAGCGGGGCCGCGACGCCGGCGGTCAGCGCCGTGCGCAGCAGGGTGCGTCTCGTGGGGTACGGTTCGGCAAGGGGTGGGCGGTTCATCAGCTGGGCCTTCTTCCCTAAGCGGTACGCCGGATGCGCCCGGCGTACCGCGCTTCGAGCTCCTTGTTGTGCTCCCGCCCGCCCGGCACGTTGTCGGAGAGATAGACCGGCGGGGTGATGCCGAGCGCCAGCAGCCGGGCCACGACCTCGGTGACCAGCTGCTGGGCCAGCAGGGCAGCGGTGATCGAGGAGACAGCACCCACCGCCCCGGCAATTCCGGCGCCGGCGCTGTAGGACAGCGCGGCGTCGCCGTAGGGGGCGCCGTTGTCGAGCACGACGTCGGCCAGGTCGGTGAGTTTGAGGCCGCTGTCGTGCCGCGAGTCCACCCGGGCCGAGTGCTCCCGCGAGGTGATCGCGATCAACGCGTGCCCGCGCTGCTTGACCAGCTGCGCCATCTCCACCACCGCGCCGTTGACGCCGGAGTTGGAGGCGATGACGAAGGTGTCGTCGGGCTTGATCGGGGCCAGGTCGTAGAGCCGGTGGGCGACGCTGGGGGTGCGCTCCAGCTGCGGATCGGTGAGCACCGCGGCGGGCTCGCCGCCGTACAGGACGATGTCGCGCAGCGCGATCTTGTTGGTCGGCACCAGGCCACCGGCCCGGCCGGCGATCTCCATGGCGAGCGCCTCGGAGTGCCCGCACCCGAAGGCCTGGATCACCCCGCCGGCGCGCAGGGTCGCGGTCAGCAGGTCGGCGGCCCGGGCCACCGCGTCGCGCTGGCTGCTCCCGACCCGGGTGATGGCCTCGGCGATGACCTCGGCGTAGGCGGCGCTTGTGATCGTCACAGCGGCTTGTCCCTCCGTGCTCGCTTGCGGTTGGCGTGGGGCTCGGGCACCCGGTGGGCGTCGACGGCCCGCACGGTCAGCTCGAGGGCCTCGGCGGTGCGCTCGTAGGTGCGCTGGGCCACGGCGACGTAGATGAGGTCGAGGATCAGCAGCTGCGAGTGCAGGGCGGACAGCGCCGCGAGCCGGAAGGTGGTCTCGTGCACCGAGGTCACGAACGCGACGTCGGCGACCTCGGCCAGCGGCGACCGGGCGAACGAGGTCACCGCGACGGTCAGCGCCCCGTGGTCGGCCGCCTCGGCCAGGGTCTCGATGGCCTCGCGGGTGCGGCCGGAGTGCGACAGGGCGATCGCCACGTCACCGGGGCCGAGCAGCGCGGCGTTGGTCAGCGCGGTGTGGGTGTCGGCGCGGTACCGCACCGGGACTCGGATGCGCTCCAGCCGGAAGGCCATCTCGCTGCCCGCCGTACCGCTGCTGCCCAGCCCGAAGATCTCCACCCGCCCGGCGGTGGCGATCGCCGCCGCGACCCGCTCGATCGCCGCGGTGTCCAATCCGGACGCCGTGGCCTGGATGGCCCGGGTGTCGGCGGCGGTGATGACGTCCAGCACCTTGTCGAGCTGGTCGCCGGGATTGATGTCGCCGCTGATGTCGGTCTCCCAGCGGGCCTGCTCGGCCCGGCCGGTCTCGGTGGCCACGGCGACCCGCAGGTTCGCGTAGCCCTTGAAACCGAGGGCCCGGCTGAACCGGGTGACCGTGGCGGTCGAGGTGCCGGACCGCTCGGCCAGGTCCACGATGCTCGCGTGGGCCGCCGTCTCCGGGTCGGCCAGGATGGTTTCGGCGATCTTCGCCAGCGCCTCCGGCATGCTCGGTCCCTCGATGCGCAGCCGCACCAGCAGACCGCCGCTCTCGCCCGTCACCCGATCCTCATTGTGCTGATCCTCGTTTTCATCGTTGTCCTGTGTCGATGAAAATTACGACCACTGTGGCTTCTGGTCAACAAAAACTTTCTATGTTTCGATTCCTTGCGTGAAGCTGGTGCTGGGAGTCGACGCCGGCGGGACGGCGTCG